>JAGQPC010000256.1 GCA_020426925.1 Planctomycetales bacterium
CTCTATCGCGATGGCTTATTGCGAGTCCTGACTACGCAGGGATTGAACAAGGACGAACATTGGCTACTGGAAGACGCATTGGCGACCGCGTATCGACTGGCCGCAGGTCTATTGGTGGGCGTCTTGCTGTCAATGGTCATTGGCATCCTGATGGGCTCGTACGCATGGATCGAAGCGTTCTGCCTGCCGCCATTGTCGTTCCTCGCCAAGATCCCGCCGACGGCGATGTTGGCTGTGTTTTTTGTTTTGGTCGGAACCGATTTCAAAATGTACGTAACCATGATCGCGTTTGGTACGCTGCCAACGTTGGCGCAAACGGTTTACCAGTGTGCAAAAAAAGATGTGCCAGAATCGCTGATCTACAAGGCCTATACGTTGGGTGCAAGCCACGCCGAATTGATTTGGAATGTCATTTACAAACAGATTTTGCCCCGGATCATCGACGCGATTCGCCTGCAGATTGGTCCAGCATTGGTGTTGCTTGTGGCCGCGGAATGGATGATTGCCAGCGAAGGTTTTGGTTACCGCCTGCGTCTGTTTTACCAGCGTACGGACATGACAGTTGTCTATCTGTACTTGATTTTGCTGGGGGCCGCTGGTCTCGCCGTGGATTATTTCTTAATCTGGCTGCGTCGCAAACTTTGTCCATGGTTTGGTGAATAGCAAGCAGCCGCCGCTACGACAACTTCAATTCCTAAACTGTCAAAGGATCCTAATAAGATGACTCGCGTTGGTGTTGTTGGTTTGGGGATGATGGGGCTGACTCATCTAAACGTTTATCGATCACTTCCGAACGCTACGATCGCTGCAATTTGCGATGCAGATCCGGATCGGTTGTCGGGCAAAGTCCATGCTCTCGGCAATGTTGAAGGACAAGCTCAGGCCTCAGTCGCATCGTTGCCTGCAGAAGTTCGTCGCTGCACTGACATCAACGATGTTATCGGCGCGGATGATATCGATTTGGTGGATATTTGTTTGCCAACTCATCTGCACCTGCGTTTTGGAACGCAAGTGCTAAACGCTGGCCAGCACTTGATGATGGAGAAGCCGTTGGCCAGAACAGCTGCTGACGCGCAGGCTCTTGCCGATGCCGCAGCCGACGCCAAAGGGCTTTCGTTTGTCGGTCACTGCATGCGATTTTGGCCGGGATGGGATTGGCTGAAGGAAGCGTTGGGCGAATCACGCTACGGAAAAACCTATTCGGCTACGTTCCGTCGCGTCGTTAATCATCCAGGCGGCCCATTTTACGAAAACGGCGATCTATGCGGCGGTGCTGCACTGGACCTTCACATTCACGACACCGACTTTGTGCAGTTCCTTTTTGGAATGCCTAAAGCTGTGACGAGTTTTGGTTATTCGAAAATAACAGATCAGCCTGACCACATCATTTCGCGATACGAATACGACGACGTTCCGCTGGTTGTCGCCGAAGGTAGCTGGGCGATGACCGATGGGTTCTCGTTCAACATGAGCTACACGATCAATTGCGAGAATGCGACGCTCGTGTTCGACCTGAGCAAAGAGCAACCGCTGACGGTCATCGAAAAGGGAAAAGAGCCAACACATCCCGAACTCGATCCGAAAATGGGCTACGACTTCGAGATCGCTTATTTCCTTGATTGTATTGAAAAAGGGAAAAAGCCCGAAACGGTTACAATGCTCGATGGAGCAAACACCGTCCGTATCGTCGAAGCGGAAATCGAAAGCGTTCAGACGGGAAAACGCGTCGAGCTGTAATGCTCTCGTCGCTACCGACCAATTTGCGAAACGGACGGGACCGCCGCTAGGTGTGTGCTCGTGCGTAAACTACTGTGCTGGCTCTTCTGCTTCCGGCCTTCGTTCGCCGAGTTCTCGGTCCAAGTCGAGCAATGACGGTGGATCGTCGCCAACGAGCTTAAACTTGTGAACGATTTCGCGAGCAGTTTTTTCCTCTTCAACTTGCTCTTGAATAAACCATTCCAGTTCGACAAGCGCCGCGAACGCCTTTTGTTCAAACGCGAGTTCGTAGAGTGAATCGATTTGCGCAGTTACTTGTTGTTCTTGCTTTAGCGTCTGTTCAAACACGTGCGTGAGCGATTCGAATTCCGCAGGTGGCTGCTTGATTGGCTGGAGGATCACGCGACCGCCGCGGGCGATCAAGAAGTCGTACAGACGCATTGCATGCGTGTACTCTTCCTGGCTCTGCAATCGCAACCAAGCCGCGCATCCAGTGAATTGCTGTGATTCGCAGTACGACGACATGGCTAAATAGCTGTACGACGAATAGAGCTCGTTATTGATTTGCTCGTTGATTTTGTCTTGCACGAGTTGGTTTAGCATGAATGCCTCGATGTATTGATTCCTATTTCGATCCCAGAAAAGAGTCTTGCTACTCTTCTTCGATGTCGTATTCGATCTTGAGTACCTCGAACTTGAGCGTTCCGACCGGCGCTTCGATTTCGACTTTGTCGCCAACCTTCTTGCCGAGCAATCCTTGACCAAATGGGCTGGTGATCAAGATTTTTCCGTTGTCGTAGTCTTCTTCCCCGGCACCGACCAACGTGAATTCTTCTTCGTCATCGTACTCGAGGTCCAACACTGTTACCTTGGCACCGAACGCGACTTCGTCCGATGCGACGACGTCAATAATTGTCGAGTTCGCAAGTTTTCCACGCAGCTGACTGATCTTTGCTTGCAGCATGCCCTGCGATTCGCGAGCCCCATGGTATTCAGCATTTTCTTTTAGATCGCCTTCGGCTCGCGCGTCCGCTAGACGCTTGAGGATAATTGGCATTTCCTCGTTTTCCATCCGATCGATTTCTGCTTTGATTTTGTTGTACCCGGCTCGTGTCATTGGAATGATATCGGACATCGCGTCGACTCCTCAAAACAGATCGGTCTCCACTATGCAAATGGAGACCGATTCGGAATTGCCTTCGTTGCGGCAGTTGTGATTAATGTTTGCGTAAAAAGGATTGTGAATTACGACGAAAACAAAGTAAACCCAGCTTTTTGCACAATCAGGCCAAACTGCACCATGTGAACTGAAAAATGGATGCTTCCGACGGAACTCGGCAACCGCTAGCTGCCGCTTGTCGGATGGATCCGGCGACGGACGGGAGATCAAACGAACCGCTTAATTGATCCACATTGCGGCTTGCGATGTGCGACGCAGGTTTTGAACTGTCACTCACTGTTTGGACAGATTGGCGAGCACTTTTTGCGCGGCGGCGATTGTGTGGTCGATGTCTTCGTCGGAATGAGCGGCGGAAACGAACAGAGCTTCGAACTGGCTACAGGGCATATAGACGCCTTCGTGGATCAGTCCCCAAAAGTACTTGGCGAATTTTCCGGTGTCACACTGACTCGCTTCGTCCCAACTGTGCACTTTCTCGTTGTTGAAGAATAGCGTCATCATGCTGCCGACGCGGGTGAGCGTGCATGGAATGTTCGCAGCTTTTCCCGCTGCTAACAGTCCTTCGCCAAGTTTTGCACTTAACGTCTCGAGTCGTTCGTAGGGTGGATTTTCTTTGAGTTCCGTAAGCATCGCGGCGCCGGCCGCAGTAGCGATTGGGTTGCCGCTGAGCGTTCCTGCTTGAAAAACTTTTCCGGCGGGCAGCACTTGGTTCATGATGTCTGCGCGGCCGCCGTATGCACCCAGTGGCATTCCGCCACCGACGATTTTTCCTAGCGTCGTCAAGTCTGGCGTGATTCCTTGCAACTGTTGTGCGCCACCATAGGCAACACGGAACCCTGTCATCACTTCGTCGTAGATCAGTAGTGCATCGTGCCGTTTGGTGAGGTCGCGGAGTGCATTAAGGAAAACAGGATGTGGTTCAACACAGCCCATGTTGCCAACGATTGGTTCAAGAATCACGGCCGCGATTTTGTTACCGAGTTCCGCGAACGTCTGAACCAGACCATCGACATCGTTGTAGGTCAACACGATCGTGTCTTTGGTCGTCCCGACCGTCACGCCGGGCGAGTTCGGAACAGCGAGTGTTGCGGCCGAGCTACCTGCGGCGACTAACAGACTATCGACGTGACCATGATAGTTGCCGGAAAACTTGACGATGATGTCTCGGCGAGTGAAACCGCGAGCCACTCGAATCGCGCTCATTGTCGCCTCCGTTCCGGAATTCACCAGGCGAACTTTTTCCACGGACGGAACGGCGTCAATGATTAGTTTCGCAATGACGTTTTCGGCAGCAGTCGGTGCGCCAAAGCTGGTGCTTTTCGTCACAGCTTGCTGGACTGCTTCGACAACTTTTGGAAACGCGTGGCCCAAGATCATCGGTCCCCACGATCCGATATAGTCGATGTACTTGTTGCCGTCGACGTCGTGTAGGTACGCTCCTTCGCCGCGATCGATCACAATCGGTTCACCGCCGACTCCGCCAAACGCCCGAGCTGGGCTGTTCACGCCACCCGGCATTAACGTGAGCGCTTCCGCAAAAATCCGCTTACTGTTGTCCAATTTGACCATGTCGATGCCTTCGTGCGCGGGGGATGGTAAACCACTGGGAACTGCTTGAACGTGCTGTTTGCTCGTGACTGGTGCGGCTACGAGCGATTAGGCGAGTTATCCGATGTTGATTCGCGAAGTCTAACGGATGACTTAACCTTTTGTTAATGCCCCGGCAACTGACGTTTCATTTGAGAGTCGAACGAAAATGAGCGATACTGCTGGGTCAAAGTACCAGCCATGCCATGTTTTTTTGTTTAGGCACCAAAGATGAAACGAAATCTGTTCGCCCATTTAATCGTGCTCCTGATCTGCTTTAATCTTGCAAATTCGGCCGAGCGTATCGTGCTGACGCCCACGAACTGGGACGATTTCGTTCCCAAGGGCAAAGAAGTCGACGCGATCTACGGCGACATCGTCCTCCGCAACTACGAAATTGTTGCCGTTATCGCGAATCCGATCGAGGGCCGCAACGCAAACATGACGGTACGCGATTCGGCCGGTGCGGTGATCGATTTGACGCAGCGGTCAACGATGAGCGATCAGCTCAGTTGTTTTTATCCGGCGGCAAAAGCCTATCCGTTGCGAGAAATCGAAGGAGCGGGTTATCGCTCCCCGCTGCGATCGTCGCAGGTTACTTACAAATGCCGAGCTGCCGCGGCGGAGAAAAAGCCCGAAGTTACGGTGTCGTATTTGCTTTCGGATGGGCAGCCTTACTTGCACATCGAAACGCAATACAAGAACACTTACAACGAAGCGATCGAAGTTGAGTTACTGGATTCCATTCGCGCCGACAAAGGATTTCGATTTGGCATCGACGAGAACACTAGCACTTTTTGGGCATACGATAGTTGGTGGAAGCAGGCATACGGAATCTTCAGCGCATCGTATCCGGTCCACATCGTTGGCGATTCGGCGGAGAAAGGTCGACCGCTGCTCACTTACGCCTCGGCGAAACCCGAAGCGGCTGCCAAGATTTCGCTTGCTCCTGGCAAGTCGTTTTCGCTTCATCGCAAGTTGATCCCTGCGGCTCACCAGCTTGAAGCGTTGTCGCTGGCGCGGGGCATTGCTGGCCTTGACTCTCACTCGTGTACCGTGACCGTCCGAGACTTTTCGGGTCCGATCTACGCTACGTACGTCTCTGTTTATACGAAAGGCGAAGAGTATGCGTCGGGTACGACGGACGCGCAGGGGAAGATTCAATTCGGATTGCCTGCTGGTGACTACAGAGTTCGCATTCGAGCGGTCGGCCGGGCAGACTTCTTTCGAAACATGAAAGTAGACGGAGCGAAAAATCTAGACGTCGAGCTCCCAACGCCGGGCTACGTCAATGCAACGATTAATGACGGCGACGGCAAATCGATTCCGTGCAAAGTCGAATTCAAGGGCCGCAATGAAACTCGAGATCCGTACTATGGTCCGGACACGTACGAATTCGGAGTACAGAATTTACGGTACTCGCACAACGGTCGGTTTCGCATGCCGATCGCTCCGGGCGAGTACGACGTGATCATCAGCCACGGTCCCGAATACGACGCGGTGTTTACATCTATCGTTGTCAAGCAAGACGAAGAGTATCAATTAAACGCGAAGCTGGTGAGGTCCGTCGACACAACCGGCTGGATTAGCAGCGACTTTCACAGCCACTCAACGCCGTCGGGGGACAACACGTCCAGCCAAAAAGGCCGCGTCCTGAATCTGTTGGCTGAACACATTGAGTTCGCGCCCTGCACCGAGCACAACCGGATTTCGTCTTATCTTTCGCATATGCGGGAGCTAGATGTTTTGCACTTGATGGCAACGTGCAGCGGCATGGAAGTCACTGGCCAGCCGTTGCCGGTCAACCATCAAAACGTATTTCCACTGATACAGAAGTCTCGAACTCAAGACGGCGGAGGACCTACGACCGATCTGGACCCAGTTGCTCAGATCGAACGCATCGCGCTTTGGGACAACGGCAGCGACAAGCTGATTCAAGAGAACCATCCAAACCTCGTGCAGATTTTTGGGGACCGTGATTTTGACGGCAAACCAGATGGTGGCTTTCACAAAATGTTTGGGTTCATGGACGTGGTTGAAGTTCATCCGCCCGAGATGATTTTCGAAGGTCCAAAAGAAAAAGAAGCCGAATGGACGAACACGATGTTCCGCTGGATGCAGTTGTTGAATTTGGGCTATCGAATTCCTGGAGTCGTCAACACGGACGCTCACTACAACTATCATGGCTCCGGGTGGCTGAGAAACTACATTCGTTGCTCAACCGACGATCCTGCCAAGATCGACACGATGGAAATCGTTGACGCCTCGGAACGAGGAAACGTTGTGATGACGAACGGTCCGTTTTTGGAAGTTACCGCAGCGAATCGTGCAGGTGCGAAATTAGGCATTCAACCGCGACTCGCGTACCCTGGTGAAAACCTTCCCGCTGCAGGAAAGCAGGTGACGCTGCACATTCGCGTGCAATGTCCGAGTTGGTTGGATGTAAATCGTGTTCAGATTTTCGCGAATGGGCGACCTGTTCCGGAGTTAAATCTCACTCGCACCTCAAAGCCAGAGATGTTCTCGTCTGAAACGGTACGTTTTGACCAGTCGATTTCCGTTAACACCGAAACGGATACGCATCTAATCGTCGCGGTTGCGGGAGAAGGCTTGAAGCTAGGGGCGGTCTACGGAAAAGAACGTGGCGACAAGATGCCCATTGCCGTGGCAAACCCGATTTTTGTCGATGTTGACGGCAATGGATTTCAGCCGAACGGTGATCTTCTAGACGCTTCGTTACCTGGCAAGTAGGATCAAGGATCAACAAACACCACTTTTTGTACACGATAGCGGACCGGGCGATGAAGGCTACCTTGATTGTCGTTGAAGGTGCAAAACCGGCTCGCGTCCGATTGCAACTGCCAACAACGATCGGGCGGAGTGAGCGTGCCAAGTTAAAACTTCGCGCGTCGCTCGTGAGCCGCACTCACTGCGAAATCTATCAAGACGGAAACGAACTGAGAATTCGCGATCTCGGGTCCTCGAACGGCACAAAAGTCAACAACGAACGAATCCTACAGCCAACGTTACTAAAAACGGACGATCTGATAAAAATCGGTGCCGTCGTGTTTCGAGTGCTCTGCGATCCCAACCCTTCTTTGGCCGACACAGTTGAATTAGTCGGTCAATCTGACTCAAAAACATCAGATTCAACACCGTCAGAATCGCCGAACGTTAAGCCGGCCGCAGACGCGCCACTTGATATTGGGGATACGCAAAGCGACTTCGATTTGGAGAAACCAGCGTCGGAAACCGTCCAGCCAGCGTCGCTTGACACGGCAGATCCCGCATTCGGCGATTTTACTAGCGACTCGCCGAACGACGACGACGTCATCCTGGCCGAAGCGATTGATGACGCAGAATTGGCACAAGCTGGGCCGGCAGTCATTCGATATGAAGAGCGAGACGAAGGGAGCGTCATTCACGTAGAAGAGGCTGCCGATTTTCTACGGAATTTAGATACTGCTCCACAGGCCGGCGAATCCGCCATTGAAGAGCTGCAGGATATCGAGTCTGATCGTGTGGAGATGGGTGATAGCGCGCTGGACGATTTTTTCAAGGGACTCGATGACTAGTGTCTCAGTACTGAAAACGATCGCTCAATTTCGTAGAAGATTCTCTTCACCCGCCGTGAACGGAAACATTTCATACAGGACGCCAGAACGTGCCATCGTTATTTGTGATCCAGGGACGCGATCAAGGAAAGAGGTTCGAGCTGGAAAATGGTACGGCCCAAATCGGTCGCGATTCCAACAATACGATCAAACTTCACGACACAGAGGTTTCACGAAACCACGCTCGCATCAAAGTAACGGACGAAGGAAGTGAGTGGATCGATGATGGAAGCTCGAACGGTTCTTTTGTGAACAGTCTTCGAGTCACGAATCAGCAACTGAAAAGCGGCGATCGAATTCAAATCGGCCGCACGCTGATGATCTACACGGGGCCGACGAAGGCGCCTGCGACCGCCGCCGGTGACGCGGTTGGAATCGTAGGGAAAAAGCAAAACGATTCGCGAATCATCAAGTCGATCAGCCAGGAAGAAGGCAGCCAATTACTGGGCAGCTTCGAAAACGACGAGAGCCCGTGGCTCGCAAGAGCCAGAAGCAACTTGCAGATCATGTATCGCACGGCGCTCGCTGTCAGCCACACGCTTGATATCGATCAGTTGCTCGAACGGATCATGGAGCTAATCTTCGAGTGGGTCGATGCAGATCGCGGATGCGTCATGTTGGTCGACCGCGAAACAGATGCTCTGATCCCCAAAGTCCGCCGCGATCGAAAGGACGAAACATCCGAAAACAAGCTCGAAATCAGCAAGACCATTTTGGATTATGTTCGAGCGAACCGCGAAGGAGTTCTGACCAGTAACGCCCGCGATGACGAGCGTTGGGACATGGCGGCGAGCATTGTGAAACTTGGTGTGCGAGAAGCGATTTGCGTTCCGATGCAAGGTCGCTACGACATGGTTGGCATCATCTACATCGATACGTTTACGCCACCCGAAGTGTCGCTGCAAAACCCTGGCAAGAACAAATTCAGCGAAGAACATCTGAAGCTGATGGTCGCGATCGGGCATCAGGCCGCGCTCGCAGTGGAAGATACTTCGTACTATTCGGCAATGATGCAAGCCGAACGCCTTGCGGCGGTCGGACAAACGATCGCTAGTTTGTCGCACCATATCAAAAACATTTTGCAAGGCATCCGAGGTGGAAGCTATTTGATCGAAGAGGGCCTGAAAGCGGACGACGCAGAAATTACTCGCAAAGGCTGGGGGATTGTCGAGCGAAACCAAGACCGCATCTCGAAACTCGTCATGGACATGCTAACGTTTAGCAAGGAACGCGAACCCGATCTGTCACCCAACGATATCAACGAAGTTGTACGCGACGTTGCGGAGCTGATGCAATCAAGAGCCAGCGAAATGAACGTTGCGTTGGAGGTCGCTGTTGACGAAACGATGCCAATCTTGACGTTTGACGCCGAGGGCATTCACCGAGCAATCCTGAACATTGTGACCAACGCGATTGACGCAAGCAGCGAATTAGAAGATCGAAAAGGGAAAGTCATCATCGCAACGAGCTTGGACACAGAAGCGCAAACGGTCCACATCCAAGTCACAGACAATGGTACGGGCATCGGGCCAGATTCGATCGACAAAATCTTTACAGTGTTTGAATCGAACAAAGGCAACCGCGGAACAGGACTCGGTTTACCCGTTAGCAAGAAAGTTGTCCAGGAACACTCTGGTGAAATTCGCGTCGACAGCGTTCTGAACCAGGGAAGCACATTTACGATCACTCTGCCGGCGATCTATCCCGAGCCTCGTGCAACAACTGAAATTCCGCTGGACTAACGTTTGGAAATTCGGTTTGACTTCGATCGCCGGAGTTTGCTATTCTCGGTTTTGGTTCGCATGGGCCAGTTGTTGTGCGAGCTCTTTTCACTTTTTGGCCATTGCCGCGATGGGTCAGTCGTATCGCGGCTTGGGGAATGACACCGCTCGGTGTTCACCGATGTGTCGAAACGTTTTCCTGTAGTGCGATTGTGCTGTACGAGCGTTGATTCGATTGCGCGTTAGGCATTGCTTTGCGCCATTTCCATGGAATGAATCTTCGTGAGGGCCTTTCGTGCGCTCGCCCGCTACCTGCAGGAAAGAGGTAACGCTTACGCAAACGAAACATCGATTCAGCCCGCGCGGGCTGACCACGATGGGCGAAACCGTTCTGCCTTCGCATGCGACGAACGGATTGCGATCGGCTGCGTGGCACTCCACACAATCTTTTCGTTTAAGGGTAGAAGACATGACACGTTTACAACATCCAAAACGGCGTGACGCGTTCACACTTGTCGAACTGCTGGTCGTGATCGCGATTATTGCGATTCTGGTTTTGCTTTTGCTGCCGGCGGTCAATGCGGCACGCGAAGCGGCGAGGCGAACTCAGTGCTTGAGTCGGGTACGGCAACTGGCGTTGGCAATGGTCAACTACGAAAGTGCTTTTCGCGCTTTTCCACCTGCGATTCCTAGTTGCACAACCGCAGCACAACATTCATTGGGAACTCAAGTTGGCAACCACTGTCACGGGCCTAACTGGGCTCAACAGATTCTTGGCCAGATGGAAGAGCTGGATCTTTCCAAGCGAATCAGCAAGTGCATGGAAACCGAATTCCAAGCATCCGATGACTGCGAGCATCCTCGCTGGCTGGTAAATCGACTGACACCAGACTTCATCAAATGTCCCAGTGCTCCAGAAGCTCAACGGCTTCACAGTGATTCAGCAACTGCCTATGAAAGCATGGCGAAGGGAAACTATGCCGCCAGTCTTGGATCAGGAAGCTACGTCGAATCAATCGAGGGCAATCGTGGTCTGGAAGATCAGCTGTTGCGTCGAGAATCTGATCAAAAAGGATATCTAGCAGCCAAACGCAGCCGCGGCGTCATCACGGTTCGTATGATCCCGGGGTGGAAGGACAAAGTTGAAACGGGGGTGCAAGATCAGCATCCAGGTATCTGGAAATTCGCGCACGGGAAAGGTACGCAGACGCGACAGATCAAAGACGGAACGTCGAAAACGATCATCGTCAGCGAAGTGCTGCCGTATGATGACAGCGAAGGTAGTCAAGGTCGGTTCTCGAAAGACATCCGCGGAGTGTGGACCAGTCCTTCGATGGGAGCCAGCACGTACACGCATGGCCATCCCGTTTCGAATTCCGATCGCGTGAATCGAGTCACTTTGCTGCCGAACTCATTGGGATCAGAGAACCCCTCACTGCAAGACAATATCAACAGCTGTGCGACCAGTATTCCAAGCGACTCGCCGCTGGTTTGTGTGAGAGTTCCGGTACAAGGTCGGCGAGCAGGAGACACGTGGGCATCGGCCCGGAGTGCGCATCCTGGGGGAGTGATTGCCGGTCGAGCTGACGGGTCAGCCGGCTTCTTTCCAGACGGAACTGACGAAAATGTTTGGTATGCGTTGGGAACTCGCGCTGCAGGAGACCGAATTGATTAACAACAAAACGTAGATTGTGGACCAATAATCGAAAGGCGGATGCGGCGAATCGCTCCGCCTTTTGCGTTATAGAACAAGATTCGGAACTTTTTTCACTGGCTACTGAAAATCCTGTCGACTCACGTTGCGTCTATGGGTGGCTAGTGGTCGAGCGTAAGCGAGCACCCAGCGTCGCATTCCAATCGCTCGCTTACGCTCGACCACCGGCCACGCTCGAAAAAAGCACCGTCGCTTCGTTAAGAGCTAGTTTCGACGAATCATAATGGGTCAGGTTGCCCCGTTTGCGTTTTTCGAATTCAATGACAATCGTTACGATACAAAGTTCACTCCTACGCGTTAATCGATCGGAACACTTTACAAGGAGCAGTTGAATGCGAATTGGCATTGTTTCTTCCATTGTCTTTGCAATGATCGCGTCATCGTTGCTGGGCGCGGAAAAGAAGTCAGATTCTGACTCCGACAACATCAAGCGGCAAGAATTCTTCTTCGCTGCACCGCAGCGCATTCGCGCCGGCGGTGAAATCGTTGCCGTCGAATCGCCTGGCTATGCTTGCCCAACGATGGCCGATGTTGACGGAGACGGAAAACAAGATTTGGTTGTTGGTCAATTCCGCGGCGGCAATATGCAATTCTGCAAGAACATTGCCGGCCAAGGGCAGCCGCCAAAATTCGCCGCCGCGACGTGGCTGATGCAAAGTAGCCAGCGGTTGCAAGTTCCAGGCGTGTGGTGATGCACGAGTTCAACTCCACAGTTTGTGGACTGGAACAAAGATGGCAAGTTAGACATTCTCTCCGGTTGCTATTGGACAGAAGATTCTGATTCGGGACACATTCAGTTGCTTGCTGGACAAGGTCCATTGGAATATGCCGACGCGGAATCGGTTACCGACGCGGAAGATGCGCTACTGACAAATTTTGATCTGAGCAAAGTCGAGGGGAATTCGCAACATCAAATGAAAACGATTTGCACTCAGCAACACGCGGTCGACTATGACGGCGACGGAGATCTGGATTTGGTTGTCGGTTGTTTTGCGGACAGCTTTTTCTACTATGAAAACACTGGCCAAGAAGGTGTACCGAAGTTGGCCAAGCCGGTTGAGCTTCCCGAAAGGTCTCCGGAATACCATGCAGCTCCGCATCTGGTTGATTGGGACAACGATGGAGATCTGGATCTGTTATCAGGCACCGTTAACGGCGGAGTCGTCTGGTCGCGGAACGTGGGTACTCGACAGAAACCGGTATGGTCGGCATTTGCGACTTTGATCAAGACGCCCACCCCATCAACCTCGCCAGCAAACGACGACGATGCTCTGCAGCCGTCCCGAGCGAGCAGGATTTGGGCGACCGATTGGAATGGCGATGGAAAACTCGATCTCTTGCTCGGCGATGCGGCGCTGGTTCAACCGAAGCAGGCCGAAAAAAGCGAAGACGAGATCGCTGCAATCAAAGCGAAAATGACGGAATATCGCGAATCAGCACGTCCGCTCCGTGAACAAATGCGAGAACTCAGGCGGGAAGGTGCGAAGATCGACGCTCCGGAAATTGTTGAAATTCGCAACCAACTGAAAGAGCTAAGCCAAGAATCTCTGACACTTAGCCGGTCACTCCGCGCCACCCAACCCGCTGAACGGACCGGATTCGTCTGGCTGTATCTGCAGACCGACAAAGCCGCAGAAGTCGCAACTCGTTAGACATTTCTTCGTAGGTCAAGCGGGTTCAACAATCAGGACCCGCTTTTTTTCTGCGCACTCACAGCCCATGTGTCCCGAGCGACCGATTGTAACGATGCCTCCCGAAACAGGTTGACATCTCGGCACCCGCAAAGGTTTCTGAATGCATTGCCAGCAGAATCACACTTTTCCCTGGTGTTTCTTGCCCAGTAGCAGCGCAGGACCTTCGTAGACCTGCTTAGTTGGTTCGTCAACCCAACAACTGCTAATTTGTCCACCAGAATTGCGTTGTCGCGGAAAAATCAAAAGCCGACTTGGACTGAGCTGACAGCAAGCTAAAATTGTGGCGTTCTTCGCTTACGAACCGACAGGATATGGTGCAAAATGACAGATGATGATCTGGACCGTGATGAAGACGACACAAACGATGACGACGATGGCTTAGATGATGACGACGACCTGTCGCTAGATAATGACGTCGCAGACGACTCAGAGGGAATTGAGGTCGCGTTCGACGATTTCGACGAAGACGATTTTGATGATGACTTTGACGACGACTTCGAAGAGGAAGAGGATAATTTCGACTACGGGGCGGAATCTTTTGAGGAAAACCTGGAGCAGCTAGAGAAACGCAAGTCGAAGGAAAAGAAGGACGAGAAAAAAGACGAAAAGAAGAAATAGATCGCCTTTGGCTTTCTTGTAATCGCCTCGGCATTGGACCGAGGCAAATGGTGATCGCCGCTTCGGTAACGACCACATCGGTTTCTAGAACGTGACAATGTAACGAGCCATACCGAGGGTTTTCGATGTCAGAGAACAACAAAGTTCCTGGGCCTTGCCAGTTCGAATCGTTAGTCGAACTTCCTCAGGACGAGTTTGATTCAGTCTTCTTCCAACGAGTTCTCGAGCGCAGTTCCAACAACATCGATGTTCTCAGACGGCAGGCGGAACTGCTCTCTCGCACTGACCGATACGCTGAAGCGCTGGAGCTTGATCAACGCTTGGCTCGGATTCTCCCCAACGACCAAGTTGTGCATTACAACCTAGCGTGCAGTCTGTGCCTGAACGGCCAAGTTGGCAGTGCAATCGTAGCGTTGCAGACAGCTATCGAACTTGGCTATTCAGATTTCGCGAGAATTGAATCGGACCCTGATTTGGACTTATTGCGAGACGAACCCGAGTACGTCGCCCTGATCGATAAGTACGCGGATCTTGGGTTCTAAATCAGCCTAGCTGTGAACGGTGCAGCCGACCTTCGTAAGTCCGCTGCTCTCTAGAATCGAATCGCGCACGTCGCAAAGCGAACTAACTGTCGTGTGAAGTTGCAGCTGAATGCCCACCGTCAGCGTTCGGCGGTGCCGGAGCAGCATGGCCGTGGGGCGTGAACTTTGCGACCATGACCACACCAATAAGAACCAAAACCATGCCAATCCACATCTTGGGATCAGCACCGCGCAGTCGCATCGCGGAATAGGCGGCGGTGACGGATACTGCCCCTCCAAAGACGATCGGCATGACCAGAGCTGCGTTTCCCTTGCTGGTCATCATCGCTGAAGTTAAGAACAGCGCACCGAGTGCGCCCAGGCACCCTGCGAGAAATCCCCATTTCGCTGGCGGGAAATGACCGCCCGAATAGCTAAACGAATCACCCTTTAGCTTCATTGCAATCAGCCCACCGGCAATCGCCAGCACCAGGTAGGCGATGCCGATGAAAACGTAGGGCTTAAACGGTGACCACAGTCGCTGTGGAGATTGTGCTTGACCGATTGTTGGACCGTACATTCCCCAACAAAGAGCGGTACACAGGGCGAAGATTATTGGCAATAGCTTCATCGGAAATCCTTAAACTTCTGTTGCGAGGTTGTGAATTGTGAATCTATTGTCGAGCCGTTAGTTGTTGCAAGTAGGCCATCAGGTCGCGGATCTCAAGCAACGAAAGATTGTCAGCTTGTTTAGGCATGGGTGATCGCACTTCTGAACGCTCGTCAATCGAATCGGTTTTGATTGTAATCGTCTCGCCAAACGGTGTCTTGATCGTCACGCTCGTGTCGCTTTCCGCGACGGGAGTACCTTCAATGACGCGTCCATTGTTCAAAACGACCGAAATCGATCCGAATCCGGGAACGACGACGTTGTTGGGGTTGAGCACTGAATCCAGCAGTTCGTAGGGCTGCCGCAATCGAGCAATGTAAGTTAACTCCGGTCCGGCGTCACCGCCGCCACGTTCCGCCTTGTGGCACTTCATGCAGATGCCTTGGTTCTGGAAAACGGCTCGGCCTTTGTCGACGTCACCGCCGGAAAGAGCTAACGCGTGAACGGTTCGTCCGTCGTCTTGGAACTGTTTTTCGACGGCGGCTAGTTTCGCCCGGACGCTCGGCTGAGCAAACTTTTGCGCGGCCAAGTAAAGATCCAAGTGGACGGTGCGAAACAGATTCCCTGCGAGCATCTTGTCGAGTTCCGCTGTGACAATTGCCGCCGAATCGTCGTCCGCACGATTTGCGAGCAGGTCGTAGGCCGTGCGAAAATCGAGATCGTCGAATTTCGTCAGCATGGACTGAATCGTGGTGATAATCTCGTTCGGGAATGCATTTACGTACGCTCGGCACGCGCCGTTTCGAACGATCGGATCTTCGTCTTCCAAAAGGCTGCGAATGAGTAGCTTCTGGCTGAAGTCTCGATCTGCGATCAACTGATTCAACGCAGCCAGCCGAACTTCGACGGGCTGGCGTCCGTCTCTCATTCGCGCGATAAGTGACCGGTTGTCCATGCGAATTCCATAGTGGCTCATCGCTTGCACTGCTTCAGCTGCCAGGACGCCGGTTGCAAATTCAAACACCTTCGTTAGGTCTGCCGAAATTGCGTCGCGAATCCAAGCCGAATCTCGTGACGGAAGTGGCATATAAATTCCAAGGGTCGCATCGATCGCGGGCGGGTGATCAAAATGGCCAAGCGCCTTGAGCGACAGCAGGCGGTACTCGGTCGGCAGGCGATCGTTCGCAGCTAAGGCGACCAAGCGCTTTGCACATTCTGCAGTGCCAACTCGGAAATTGGCGTTAATGAGTCTGCGAAAGATTTGTTCATCCGGTATCTTGGACACAGAAGCACTCGCAAAGCGTTCGGAATATTCGGCCAGCTTCGCTCGAGCCTGTTCGATGCGATCATCATTGATGGCTCGAACTGCCTCTTCAAAGATAAAACTGTCAGCATCCTGCAAAAAGTCTGCAACGCGAGGCGACCGCTGACGCCGCAGCGCGAGTAACCTGCCCAAGCGAACTGCTGCGGATTCGCTGGCAGCGGTGTCAATCAATTGCTGCTCGGTTGCCACTAAGCTCAACGCAAATACTGCAGCGTGACGCTCAAACGCGTCTTGGTTGTCGTTCTGCTCGAGCAAATTCACCAGGTTCGGCACTGCTTCCGCGTCACGCAGTTTTCCGACAGCAATTGCAGCAAATGTTCGAACTCGCGGATTTTCGTGCTCCACAAATTTGCGAATGATCTGAGTTGCCGGAACATGTCCGATGTTGCCGAGCGTTCGAATCGCCTGCGCCTTGATTTCGTGCGAAGGGTCTTTCAACAGGCCGATCAGTTGAGCGCCTGCTCGAAGCTGGCCCAAACCCCAAATGGCGTGGAATCGAGCGAACATGTTGTCGCTCTTGCTTGCAATGGCTGCCAAGGCATCAATGTTGTCGGCACCTTCGCCAGCCAGCGTGAATTGAGCTCGCTGGCGAACGCGAATGTCATCATGCGAAAGTAATCGCAGCAATTCCGCCTGGTTCAAACTATTGAAACCGTTCGCAAAGAGTTTCTGCGTTTGGATCACAGTTGGACGAGCGATACCTTCTTTGTCATACATCGCGTAGATGTTGCCAGCGTCACTGCGCACCCAGCCACCTCCAAAGTCGGCGACGTAAATCTTCCCGTCATAGCCAACCTCAACATCGGTGTTCGGAATTCCGCCGTGAAACAGGTGCTCGTCGTGGATCGCGTAGCCCGCGCCGGACTGACGTACGCCAAAGGAATAAAGGAAGCACAGATTCGGTGCTCCTTTGTAATCGCAGACCAAAAAGTGATTCTTATATCGATCCGGAAGACTCGTACCAGAATTGAAAACCAGACCTGACGGACCGTTCGTCAGGTGAGCGATTGGCGGCAGAATATGTGCCGGTTGGTCTTCATGACGAAGTTTCCACACACCTTCGGAAAGCCAATGAGGCACTTGTTCCATTTGGCCGTCGTCGATGAACGGCTTGTAGGTCGTAAGTGCTTGAGCACCCAAATGCCAGCCAGTGTTTCCGCCTTCCAGCAAGTAACAGACTCGTGCCGAATCCCCTTGATCACAATTGTTGTCGACCGTGAAAAGGTCTCCATATTCATTGAACGCTATTTCCTGAGGGTTGCGGAGGCCGTAGCAGAAAATCTCCATCCCCGTTCCGTCAGGGTTACAACGAAAGACCGCGCCGGAATTTGGGTCCGATAGAACTCGGCCTTCTTTCGTCGTACAGTTGTACCCTCGATCGCCCACCGAAAAGTAGAGCTTGCCGTCCGGCCCCCAAACGAGACCATGCAAGTCGTGACCACTTAGGCTGTTCTTTACACCAAAGCCATCCTGAAGCGATTGGCGCTTGTCTGCAACGCCGTCGTTGTTAGTGTCTTCCAGCTCCCAAACGTGAGGGATGCAGGCCAAGTAGATCTTGTTGTTCCCGCTGAGAAGACCGATTGCTGGTCCATCGACATCGGAATTGAATTGGTCGGCGAACACCGTGTGTGTATCTACATTGCCGTCACCGTCCGTGTCTTCCAGACGGACGACTCGATCGGAATAGCGAGTGAAATACTGGGGATCGTTGAATTTGTCCTTCCATTTCTTGTACAGGCGCGAGCGGTCTTCGGTGGAGTTGGAAGCTAGATCGTCCATGATCCAATACGGAAAGTCACGGTTGTCTTCGACACCTTTTCTCCACCGGTACGTTTCGCAAACGTAGAGACGTCCTTGGTCGTCAAAACAAATCGCGGTCGCGTTTTGCACGTTGTCGGAAAAGACTTCGATCGTCAGTATTGGACGAGAATCGTCGACCGGAATCGCGCCAGTTGTCGATTCTTCGACGCCGCGGACCGCCGGTGCCAACATCAAGACACATGCAATTGCTAAACTTGCTCTCATCAAGCTACCTGGTTTGGATGATGCTCAGTGTCACTTGCACGCTAATGCGTAGACTTAACGACTAGCGGGCAATTCAACACAAGGCTTTCGTTAACGCGCAACTACGATAGTTTCCCGTTGTACTTGAAACAACCACAAAGATACGCATGAAATATTCACGCCTGATGTTGCTTTCCGTCGCGACCACATTCGCCTTTGTTTCGCCTTTGGTTTCGGACGAGGCGACAGACGGCAAAGCAGCTGATCGCGATGCGATTCTTCGTCGATTTCGCGACGAGTTTGTCCTCATCACTCCAGGAAAAGGCAAGTTTCCCAAATCGTTCCAGATGGGTGGCGGCGAGCAAGCGGCTCAGCCAACGCACGAAGTAGAGTTCGACTATTCGTTCTTCATCGCGAAATATGAGACCACTCAGGATTTGTGGACGCTGGTCATGGGGCAGAATCCGAGTCGCTGGCAGGGCCGTCGGAATTCGGTCGAGATGTTGACGTTCGATGAAGCGAACGAGTTTTGCCGACGAGTCACAAAACTGCTTCGCGAAGTGAAACGCATTGAACCTGACCAGATTGTACGGCTTCCGACTGAGGCCGAGTGGGAATACTGCGCGAGAGCCGGAACGAACACGAAGTACTCGTTTGGAGATTTAACGCAAGAGCTGGATGAACACGCTTGGCACACGGGAAATGCTGCCGGAAACGATCCTCCTGTAGGAGCACTGAAGCCAAACGCGTGGCAGCTTTATGATGTTCACGGCTATCTGTGGGAATGGTGCTCCGACACCTGGACCGAAACCTATGAGAAGCAGAAAGCGAAAACGTCTGACTCGGCCGAAACGGACAAGACAGCTCGACGCGTAGTTCGCAGTGGGAGCTGGAAGGACCCTGCCGCGAATTTGACGTCTAGTTTCCGGATGGGACTTGCATCGAACACAAAAGACGATGCAGTTGGGTTTCGCTGTGTACTCGCCAAAACGAAAAAAGGGGCCGCCACATCAAAGTGACGCCCCTTATGATTCCGTCCGGCTGTCAGGCGGTCCTACTTAGACTGGAAGTCCAACCACCACCAACCATCGTCCCATTCGAGCGAAACTTTTCGCCATCCAAGTGGAACTTGTGGGTATGGATAGAATGGACCAATGTATGGCCACGCAGTTGGCGAGTACTGGTGCGGATATGTGAGCGAACCGTAGTTCGGATAAGCCGAATAGCTTGGCCACGCGTATCCTGGCATCGATGGTTGGTCATAGCCAGCTTGCGCGACTCCGCCCTGCATTGCAACTGGAGTCATGGCTGGGGCGCCGACGACTGGGCTGTTGTACTGTGCAGGAGCGATTTGTCGTGGCTGCATTTGTGCAGTTCGAATCGACTGCGATGGTGCGTAAGCGATCGGCTGCTGCGGCATTGGACGAGCAGCTACACCAGCGCCAACGGCTGGTTCGCCAGTAAATCCAACCTGCGTGCCAGCTACTTGTGGCTGAGCCGGAATCGAAGCGGATACTTGCCTGATTTGGGCTTGAGCACTGTCGTTCTTGATGTACAGGTCGTTTACGACCAACTTTACACCGGGAACTCGTCGGGCAATGTCGAGCGCCGTCATCGCTTGGTTGGAATCGGCGACTTGGCCCATCATCGTGACGGTCCCTTTGTCAACCTGAACGCCAATGTTGAAGTCGGACAGGTTGGCAACGGACTTTTGCTGTTGCAGCCGTGCTGCAATTTGGTTGGCGATTTGCTTGTCGTTTGCAAATCCCGGCACCTGCAGAATGGCTATCGCACATGCAAATGCCAATCCGGCGATTAAGCGTTTCATTACATCCCTCCCTGGAATCAAATATTCGTGCCCACCTGCCTGCGGTTCGTCACACGTGGACGGCCGGACGGTCTGGCGGTTGACACCGCTTTTTGTTGGTTGTTTTCTTGCGATCGCGTTTGCAGGACTGCCACACGGGAAAATCGGGCCGTCTGCAAACGTAACACGGACGCAGTTGGGTCAAAACGATCAACTGAGGATAGTCTTCGGATTAATCTCGCTCGCAGTGACAACGATTTTTCGGGTTTTGACATGTTTGCTCGAAGTTCGCAGGCTAGCACTCCTACCCTGAGCCCGGTCGTCTACGGCGCCAATGTGACATGCAGCTACCTGACTTCAGAGACTTGAATGATGGTGCAAGCACCCGCAAAGTTGTCGCAGTTCACCAAAACCATCTCAAGTGCCAGTCTTTGAGGCGACGATCAAGTAAGGACGCAAGGATTGTGTTCGCGTTCGATTCTGCACATCGACGACCACACGGAGGTTGAAGTGGCTACTACAAAACTGCGTTCGGTTTTGATTTTCGCGAGCGGCTGTTACCTGGCGATTGCCGTTGGCTGCGCCAGTCGAGAGCCATTTCGCTTGGATTCTGCATTTGGACAGAAATCTGGACCGAATGTCAAAGATCCAAAACTCGCGAAGGCGATCGAAGCAATTGAGCATGCTAAACGCAATGCGAAGCCGAGTTCGGACCAATTCGCAATCGATACGTCTCGTCGAACGAACGAGATGATCAAAAAAGCACAAGAGGCTCGCGGCAAAACGTCTGACTCATTCGGCGCCAAACTCAAAAGTGCTGCTGGGTCGACCGCATCGTATGTTGGCGGAGCATTTCGCATGAATCCGAGTCCGCTAGTTGGGTCGAATCCCGACGACGCGATCAGCCTGTCGCACGATCCAGGACCATTGAATGCTGATCTCTATGTAAAAACGGCCGCGCACTACGAAGCACAAGGCAACGCTACAGCTGCGTACGAACAATACCAAAAGGCGCTGACAACCGACGCGGCCTACAAACCAGCGTTGGTTGGCCTTGGCCGACTGCTTCACCGCCAAGGCCAGATGCAGGAGTCGATTCAAACGTACCAGCGTGCTCTGTCAGCTTACCCGCGTGATCCGGTGTTGCTGAACGATTTGGCTCTGTGCTACGCACGCGAGAAGGACTACGACCAGGCGATCGCCTCGTTGAATCTAGCCAAGCAGGTCAGCCCGAATAGTCTGCTGTACCGCAATAATTTAGCCGCCATTCTGGTCGAAGCTGGGCGGGCCGACGAAGCTGTGGGCGTCTTGGCAGAGGTCAACGGTCCTGCGATTGCAAACTATAACGTAGGTTATCTGCTGAACCAGCGGTCGCATGTAGAGCAAGCCCATGAGTACTTTTTGAGAGCGTTGTCCTACGATCCCAATATGTCTCAGGCTCAAACCATGCTCACGAAAACGGCGCCTGTTGGACCGTACCAACAACAATCGTCGCCGCAAATGCATGCGACGCGACCAGCGAGAAACGACTTTGGTTCGACGTTGCCGCCAATCGTTTTGCCGCACCAAGTTCCAGAGTATGAAAGCCGAACCAATCAGATTCAACCTTCCGAAGCTAGACCGATAGATTTCGAGCACGCTCCGTTCAATTATCAAACCGCTGCAAAGTCATTTCAGCGCATGGAAGGTCCGAAAGAGAACGTGACTGGCTCGCCATTCTCGCCATATGCAAATGATCCGATGGCTGCAGACAACGCGCCGCAATTGTTGGCAGCGATTGAAGCAAATGCGATGGCAAGCGATCCGATGCAAGAAGTGCTCGACAGCATGCAGACAGCAGATGCAACGGTTGTCGATTCAAACGTGTCGGCCGCAAGCTATGTTGTTTCAAATCTGCCTGCGGATGAAGAAGCCACTCAGACCGACGCATCGATTCGCATGCCAACGTTCAACAGCAGAACACGTGGTACGCTCGTTCCACCTACGCCCGTCGAGTTCTAATTCTGATCGGATTCGGTCCGGCCGGCGTCACTTGTCGACTTCCGCGACGCGACGTTCCAGTGCTTCCATAATGATGGGTGCGATATTAGAACCGCAGCTGTTGATTTCGCCGTATTGCGATTTTTTGCGGCCGTACGCGAAAGGTGGAGATCGATCCCACTGCCGCTTCGGAATGATGTAACCGATCTCATCATTGGCTAGGCCGAACAACAGCCACGGACCGTCGGGAAGGATCTGCGTGACGTGTTTCTCCAAAGGCGCATTTGGAAAATCGGCATTCGGATCGGGCGGATCTTGAAACCGTCCATATACGAGTTCCGGATAGATTTCTCCCGGAATGCACGCGGCCGACAATTGGCCCAGCTTCAAGTAGCCAACCTCCGTTTGCACACACATCTCGTCACGAAGTGTGTCTTTGTCGACCGGCACGTTCGCTTTGTCGAAGTCGCCCATCCATTTCACGCGATCACGTTTCACGACGCGAGCAACTGCTGCGGCGCGATAAAGTGGATTCTTTACATGGATCGCAATCGGCGATGCAGAGATCGCGAATGGCGTAAGTTCGATCGGAGACGCAGCTTGAACCGCCTCTTCGGCTAACTTGGCAACAGCGATTCCGTAGGCTTCGGCATATGTGAAATCACCTTCTTTCAATAGCTCTCCGTTTTCGTCACGGAACAATCCTCGCGGCGGAGCCATCAGGCCTCCAACTGCGCCAGAAAAGTATACAACCGGACAGTTGTACTTTTCTTCCAGTTGGCGAATCGTCGCGTGTGGAAAGTCGGCTGTGATCAGAGTGTTGTCGGGTCCCAACGCTTCAGGGTGCGAATTCCACTGCACGAGCAATCCGACGACTTTGTCGTCCGAGCCTGATTGAAAACGGAGTAATCGTAACGTTGCGTCTTTGACGATCGGTTTGCGACTATCGCGAATGAGACTTTCATCGCTCGCGCTTCCGTACGACGCAGTGACGTCAGTCAATGACTCATTCGCGATTCGCACGCACTCGACGATCTTTTGCACTAGTGAAGACAAATATTCACCGTCAGTCCCGCGTCGAAACGGGTTAGGTCCCCAAATGCCGATCGTGTCCGGACCTTCATGATTATGCGAACTGCTAATCATCACGTAGTCGAAATCGTGTTTTGGAATCGCGGCGCGAATTCGTTGCACCAGCGGATACTGCAAGCCGACAACGTCGACGCTCACCAAAGCGATTCGCTTTTGTCCGTCGGACAATACGATCGACCGAGCGTACAAAGGATCGTGAACGCCTGTCGCCTTACGATTCCAACCATACCCGGCGATATACACAACGTGGTCGCGATCAACCGTCGGAGTTATGTCAATTCTTGAGATACCGATTTGCAAATCAGCGCACGCGCTGGCTACCAGTCCCATAATGCAACACAAAGTCGCGGTAGCGAGCGAAACGTCACGGAGTTTGCACACGGTTGTATCGCCTGTTGATGCTGCGTATAGAGAAAACGTTACTTCGCTAACCAAGCTCGCCACGCATCGGCGTCGGCTCCGTGCTTCTCGCCCGTCAACTTTTCAAGA
>JAGQPC010000257.1 GCA_020426925.1 Planctomycetales bacterium
TTGCGCACTGGGCAGCCCCTGCTAGATCATTCTTGTCAAAAAACCGGAGACGGCAAACATCAGAAACGCTTGTTTTTCCTATTCCGTCAGACACTTTCGTGATTTCCATTCCAGCGGAAATCGTGCCTACCCGCAACACACGAAAATAGGCTCCCAGTCTCCGACTTGCAAGGAATTGCTCGAGAAATTGTTGGTGTCCAAACACAATCCCCAGTTTGTAGCAAGGTTGGCGAGGCTGACTGACCTGAAGCTGGACATCTCCAATTGAAAATATGTCGCCGATGCACATAGAGTCCTCGGTCATGCCGTCGATCGTCAAGTTCTCTCCAAACATGCCTGGGCTAAGATCGTCGCGTCGTAGCTCTTTGGCCCAGAAATGATACGATTCTTCGAAGTACCCATAGACGGCCTGGTGAATCCCACCGTGATGCTGTTGATCGACTTGAGCATCACCTGGAACGCCGAGAGCAGTAACCTCGACGGGATCTTCGCCAATCGATCGTTTCGCGATTGCGCTGCGAATCACACGATCACCAAATTGATAATCTTTCGGCTGGCCGACGTTGATTGAAATAAGATTCATCGACTAACTTTCAGCAATTAGCTTTGCAATTTTTCTGCCCGTGACGCTCAGCGGGTAATGTTCGAGCTGTTTCGTCGTTGTCCATTCACATTCCGAGTTTTTCTTCAACCGGCCCGCAAAATGTTTCGCAGCGTAACACTCGAGTGTGATTCGATAGCGAGTTACTCCGTGCTTTATCGTCGTTAGCTTGGGGCCAGTGGCGACGGTGACTCCAGTCAGACGTTGCACGTTCGACACGATTGAAGCGTCTAACGTTTTTGTCTCATCGGTCGCAACGGCAAAACGAGGGAAATCCCACAGGCCAGCCCACCGTTCGTCCTCCGCGCACTTGCGAAGCAAAATCTGGTTGTTGCGCCGCACGACGACGGCTACTTCCGTTACGTCGGTAAGATCGACACGTTTCGCGGCGACGGGGATTTCTTCCTGCAGCCCTTGTTGCCGTGTTGGGCACAATGCAGCGACAGGACATTCATGGCACTGTGGCTGCCGAGGAACGCAGAGCTTCGCGCCAAGTTCCATTGCCGCCTGATTGAAATCACCGGTACGTTTTCGCGGCAATATGTGCTCTGCGAAGTCCCATAACAGTTTCTGACCTTCGGTTGAACGAGGGTCGTTTGCGTACGCCAGAAGTCGACTGTAGAGCCTGATCGTGTTCGCTTCAACGATCGGAACACGTTGGTCGTGGGCGATGGAGAGAATCGCCCCAGCCGTATAGCGTCCGATCCCTGGCAACGCGAGAACCTCGTCGTAGTCGGTTGGGAAGTTCCCTTGATGTTTGTCGACGACGACTCGCGCGGCCTTGTGCAGCTGCCGAGCTCTGCGGTAATAGCCGAGCCCTTCCCACAATCGCAAAACTTCCGCTTCATCGGAACTTGCCAGTGTTGCCACGTTTGGAAATCGCTCAATAAAGCGTTTGAAATACGGGCGGACTGTTTCGACCTGTGTCTGCTGCAACATGATCTCACTGACCCAAATCTTGTACGGGTCGCGAGATTCACGCCACGGCAGATCCCGAGCGTGTGCATCAAACCAGTTCAGCAATCTTCTACGCAGTTGCTGGTTCCACGTAGTATCGGGAACGTAATTCTCAGCGTTTTGCTCCCCGCGTGAGTGTTGTGTTGCCATTCGACAGTTGTCTTTTCAGTGTTAGCCACTTCTGAATCAGCTTTGAGTGTTTTGGGTTCGGGTGCCACTGAGATAGCCAGCGCAACGCCGTTGGCTTTGGACTTGCGAGCACTGGCTTAGCCAGTGGCACACAGATTTTCAAGTTGCCACATCACTAGTGTCCTGTTCGTATTCCGACAAATCGCAAAAATATCAGACTTGGATGAACATTGCGACGCGGGACGCTGCAATGTTGTGCTGTCCAATTGGAATTTTCCTTCCACCCAAACAAATGGAGCGAATCATGCCTGCGAATATCGACTGGAGCTACCACCGACCTGGCTGAAAGTCTTGTGGAAAAACGCAAGAGTTCCTTGCGACCGCAAATATTGAAGCCAAACAGGAAGTTAACGCGAAGAAGGACACTTTGAACGCTGATGCCGCGTTGGAACTCGCTCGCACCGCCAACAAGATCTACGCTGCTAAGGGGAAAAAAGTCGTCGTCTTCGACATGAAGAAGGATCCGCCCGACGACGAAACATTGCGAAAGGCGATTGTTGGGCCGTCCGGAAACCTGCGGGCTCCGACGTTGCGCAAAGGAAAAACGTTGGTTGTTGGTTTTAACGAGGACACGTACAACGAACTCTTCGGCTGATCACGTGTTGAAGCCAGTCGGCAAATTCTTAAGATCGACAGGTGAACTGTCAGCAACAAATATATCGAACTCGATTTGAGGTTATCGCGATATGTCGTCGAATCCGATGGACGAACAAATTGCCAAGCAAAGCCAACTGTGTCGCGATTTGAGCGACGAAGTTGGCCGAGTCTTGGTTGGCCAGGACACAATGGTGTCTCGATTGATCATTGGATTGCTAACCGGCGGCCACGTGTTGCTGGAAGGCATGCCGGGGTTAGCAAAGACGCTCACGGTTCATAGCCTCGCGAACGCTATTTCGACTGGCTTTTCGCGCATCCAGTTTACGCCGGACATGTTGCCCGCCGACGTGATTGGGACGCAAGTGTTCAACCCCAAAGACGCAACGTATTCGATTAAAAAAGGTCCGATCTTTTCGAATCTGATTTTGGCCGATGAGATCAACCGCGCTCCTGCAAAAGTGCAGGCTGCGTTGCTCGAGGCAATGCAGGAACGCCAAGGCACGATCGGCGGCGAAACGTATAAACTGGACGAACCGTTCTTGGTTCTCGCCACTCAGAATCCTATTGAACAAGAAGGAACTTATCCGTTGCCCGAAGCTCAGATTGACCGCTTCATGATGAAGGTCCACGTTGACTACCCGTCACGCGAGGATGAGCTAAAGATCGTGGACCGAATGGCTAGTGGGCAGCCAATCCCTGAAGTGAAACCGGTTTGTGCGCCAGCAGAGATTTTGGAAGCGAGAACGGTTGTCGATAAGATCTGGGTAGACGACAAGGTTCGTGACTACTTGGTGGACGTTGTTCGAGCGACGCGGAATCCTTCGGAATGCGGAGTGCCGAACCTGGACAGCATGCTCGACACAGGTGCAAGTCCTCGCGCATCGATCAGCTTGATGAAGGCGGCCAAAGCTCACGCGTTCTTGCAAGGAAGAAGCTACGTGACGCCGCACGACGTCAAGTCGGTGGCTCCTGACATCCTTCGGCACCGAATAATTCTGACCTACGAAGCGGAAGCTGAAGGCAAAGAGCCCGACATAATCATTCGAACAATCTTGGACAACGTACCTGTGCCGTAGACGTGCGGTTTACGTTCATGAGTGGCCGCGCTCGGAAGAGATTACACTGGCCGGCAACTCTTCCTGACGAATCAGCCTGACGCTTCACTTTCTTCATTTCGCTGCAAGCCATGCTCGCAAAAGACATCATCAAGCGAGTTCGCGAGATTCAAATTCGAACGGGACGACAAGTCGCGGACGTTTTGGCGGGGCAATATGTTTCTGTTTTCAAAGGGCAGGGAATCGAATTCAACGAAGTGCGGCCGTATTTGCCTGGCGACGATATTCGCACGATCGATTGGAACGTGACTGCTCGCTTTGGCGAACCTTTTGTAAAACGCTACGTCGAAGAGCGGCAGCTGACAATGATGCTGCTTGCCGATGTTTCAGCTTCTCAAGACTTCGGATCCGCGACTCGCTCCAAACGCGAAGCAACGGCGGAACTGTGCGCACTGTTAGCGTTTTCGGCGACGCGCAACGACGACAAAGTCGGGCTCGCTTTGTTCCACGGAGATATCGAACAATACATCCCCGCGCGAAAAGGGAAAAAACACGCGTTGCGAGTTGTGCGTGAAGTTCTCGCCCATGGAGATGAACCGCAGGATGAGAGGGCTCGCAGTCCTCAAAAAAAGAAGCGACTTTGGCGAATGCCTCGTTTCCGCCGCAGGACAAGAATAAGAACTAGCCGCGAGGCGACCAGCATCCGCGGCGCCGTCGAATTCCTGATGTCGGTCATGAACCGGAAAGCGGTCTGTTTCGTCGTAAGCGACTTTTTCGACGACGACTACTTACAAGCCCTGCAGACGGCAAACCGAAAGCACGACGTGATTGCTGTTTTGGTTTCCGATCCTCATGAAATCGTTATGCCAAACGTCGGCCTGGTTCAACTGACAGATGCCGAAACCGGAGAAACTCGGCTTCACGATCTGTCGGACAGCAAGTCCGCGTGGGCTGCAGATTTGCACGAACGAGTATCGCGTCTAGAAGAAAAATTCCGCTCCGCGAAAATCGATTTCATTCACATCGACGCAGCCGGCTCGATCGTCGATCCGCTGGCGAAGTTCTTTCGAATGCGAGAAAGGCGCCAGCGGCGATGATTAATTGGTCAGCATCACTTTTTGCTTGTAGTACCGCCTTCAGGCGGAATGCAAGTGCATGCCAGATTTCGCCTAAAGTCGGTACTACAAACGAGCTGCAGTCAGTATTTGACAATAACTGGAGCTATCCACTTATTAATCGAGAAAAGACGGTGTTTTCCTTGCTAGTCTCGGTGCTACTTGCTGTCGTGGCGCACAGCGTTTCTCTGGGACAAGATTCAGATGACGATGATTCAACCAACGCGAAAACGGCACTAACACACCAAGCCGTTGTTGGGCCTGTTCGTGCGACGGTCAAAGTAGCGCCAGAGCAACCGATCATCGGCGATGTGATAACCGTGACTATCGAGGTCGTATCGGAGCCCAGCGTCGAAATCCTGATGCCCGAATTTGGTGAAGCGCTCGACCACTATCGGATTCTTGATTTCGCACCTCGGCAAGAAATACGTGACGATGGCAAGACGCTGTCGATTCAGACGTATCGCCTTCAGCCTCCGATTTCTGGCAAGCAATCTATCCCACCGATTCTAATCGAATTCGTCGATGGAAGGCCTGGACAAAAACCGTCACCGGACGATTACGATGCTTACGAACTGCTAACTCCGAGAATCGATTTCACCGTTCAGTCGGTGGTTCCGGATAGTGCTTCCAGCGAGCTAAAGCCTCCGCTTGGCGAGCTGCAAATAAATGATGGCAAGACGACCAGTCGACGTTGGCTGCGGCGAATCATTTACTTGGCAGCCCTTTTAGCTGTGGCTCTTTGGCGATGGCTGCGAGCACGCACGCCAAAAGTTGAACAGCGATCACCATACGAACTTGCCAGAGAACGGCTCGACGCGTTGGTGCAAAAGCCGCTTCCCACAGATACCGACGAAGCTGATCAATTCTACGTAGAACTGTCCGACATTGTGCGCCGTTATCTGGAAGACCAATTCAATCTGCGCGCACCGGAACTTACGACGGAAGAGTTTTTGGAAGCCGTTAGTGCTTCGCCCGATTTGTCTCGCGAGCACCAGCAACTGCTGCGAGAATTCCTGGGCCAAGCGGATCTCGTCAAGTTTGCCGGCGTGAATCCGGACAGGACCACGATCGAGGCATCAATCGTTGCAGCCAACCGATTTATAGACGAATCTCGCGTACGAGTAGACGTTGTGGAGGCGAAGAATGGATAGCTTCGAATTCCGCAACGCCTGGTGGTTGTTATTATTGATTCCCGCCGTGCCGCTGACTTTGTATTTGGCAAGGCGGCCGACTGCGTCAGTTCGATTCTCGTCACTAACTATCGTCAGTGGTGCCACTCGTTCATGGCGAATTCGGCTGAGCATGATTCCAACTTTTCTTTACGCGGCGGGAGTTGCGTGTGCGATTATTGCACTTGCTGGTCCGCGAACAGGTGACCGCCAGACGAGGATTCATCGCGATGGAATTGCCATCATGATGGTCGTCGACTTGTCGAGCAGCATGAATGCGCGTGATCTTGTGGAGAACGACCGTTCGGTTGACCGATTGCAGGTCGTCAAAAAAGTTTTTCGTGACTTTGTGCTTGGGCATGATGATCTGGCCGGTCGGCCCAATGACATGATTGGGCTGGTAGCGTTCGCTGGCTATGCCGACAGCATTTGTCCGTTAACCTTTGATCATCAGAATCTGGCGATTATGGTTCAGCAACTGGAAATTGTTTCGGCACAATCAGAAGACGGAACGGCCATGGGAGACGGACTTGCACTTGCCGTCGAACGACTGAGAAAGTCGGATGCGAAGTCTCGTGTTGCCATCCTGTTGACCGACGGCGAAAACAACGCCGGAACTATCGATCCGTCGGACGCCGCCAAGCTTGCTAAGGATTTCGCTGTCAAAGTCTACACGATCGGAACTGGAACGCAGGGCAGAGCACCTGCTCCTTTCCGCGATCCGTTCACCGGCGAAACGTTCTTACGCCCGGTTGAAGTGAGAATCGATGAAAAGACTCTGCAAGCAATCGCATCTAACACTGGCGGAGCGTACTTTCGCGCAACTGACGCAGATGCTCTCAATCAAGTCTACGAACAGATCGACAAACTTGAACGAACGACAGTCGCCGAAGATGCATACCTGCGATTTACCGAACATTTTGCGGGAATCCTGTGTGCAGGATTGATTTTTCTTGTCAGCGCGTCGACATTGCGATCTACAATTTTCAGGCAAATTCCGTAGAATTTCAGACATGCAGATCCAGAATCGACTGTCCAACAGAGCGTTACTAGGCTAGGTTTCAACTTTTTCAGATTAGGTCAGTTGGCGGTTCTACGAATCGAAAGTCGACGGCACATCGTGATACCACAGACTTACACAAGTCAGTTTCTACGCCCCACACTTTGTACGTATGTTTGTGTAATCGGACTTGCGCAAACGGCAGGTTGCGTCTTGGAATCGAGGCTCTATGCCGATGCAACATTCACCCCGTTGGCGATACTGTGTATTGCGTGCATCTTTTGCGAAACCGTACTGTTTGGCTACCGAGCGTTTCTGCCCGGCTGGATGTTGGCGTTTGTGGTAAGACTCGGCAGCTTGCCGTTGATGGATAGCGCGTCGCTTGCGGCGCGTGATTTGGTGGGCGGTGCGATTCTTGCGTTTGCTTGGCATTACTACCAGCGGTCCAAACCACTGGACGAGCAACCGTTAAGCACTCGAGACTTAGAAAGCGTTCTTTCGGCGATATCGGATGCTTCGTTTGTTTTTGATGGCAACGGAAAGTACCTCGAAATATTCACCGCGAATCCACAGCTCGTGGTTCGTCCCGTAAAAGCGTTGCTAGGTAAACGA
>JAGQPC010000258.1 GCA_020426925.1 Planctomycetales bacterium
TTAGGCGCAAGTTCAGAATGCGTGCGAAAGTAAAAGGTTTTACCGACGAAGAAATCGATCTCGCCCTGAAAGTCTTCGAGGAGGAAAGCAAAAAGATTGACAACTAGATCAAACTTGGGTGAGTTCATCGACCGTTGAGCGATATTCTACCAACGGCAGTTTTGTGCGACGCAAGCTAAATGAAGAACTGAATAAGCAATCATCAACATCGGTAGCATCAACGCGGCGAGTCTACAAAGACGACACTAGTCCCGACACAAGGCGTCCCGCCGCTCTGAATCGGCGCTTTCGACGTTCCATCTCTAGTGCCACGATTCAACGCCGCGATATCTACATTGTGCGGCGTTCTCTATTTCGCTCCTCCACCGAACTGATGGCTCTTGCTGTGAACACGACTCGCCGAGCTGGTACATGCCGTATCACAGCAGTATGCTTAGGAGTCGATCTTCAGTCACGCAAGCTGAACGATTACGGACAAACAATCGATTGGAAGTCCGCACAACTCTCCAAACTAGACCGTGGCGAGAGCAAACACTTAAGTTTAAGTTTGCTGGACTCGCCAGTTTCGTTTGCAGCGCTGGCAAGAGCGATCCTTGCACTAGCGTGTGCTCCCCTATCGACGCAACACATGGCCAAGCTGAAGTCAGCTTGCGAAGCAAAGAAGACAAGTATTTTCAGGGCGAAACGGAATTTATTTGCTTAGACGACAAAGCAAAAGACAATTCTTCAGATCGAAATCAGTGCCTGCGTGCTTGCGATGCTATCGACGCCGCTCATGTCACGTGAAAAACGTGACGATTTGGGTAGGTCATTAGTGATTCTTGTCGCCTTTCACACATCGAATCATAAGAATGGCAACTTGTGAATTAATCAGTGAGTCTAAGGTCAGTGTCTTGCGTGTGGCAGCTTGTAAGAGCAAAAAGAGCCGCGTGCAATTGCCGCTAGCTGCTGCACAAACCTGCTGCAACGGGTCCTTTGGCCTCCAAACAAATAGTGTCGTGATCGGACACACGAACCATCGAAGTCGTCGTGATTCGATTCACGTTGTTTGCTATGCTACGAGAGCACGTTAGTTCATATCCCATCGCCCGGAAGTCGCAGAGAGCTTGAATGGCTGTATCGGCACTTTTCCAGACCAGAGCCCGCGCAATAGATCACCTGGGAAGGGGGCAGATCGCCGACTGCCCAACTGCGGTCACGGAGCTTTGGAAAAACGCTCACGACGCATACGCAAGACAGACGTCACTTCACATCTTTCAAGGTTCGCCCTCCGTAGCGGCGATATTTGACGATGGTTGTGGAATGACTTTGGACGATGTTCTGATCCGTTGGTTGACCATCGGAACTGAATCCAAGGCGACATCCGAAGTTCCGAAAGCGGACCGTTTCGGCTTAAGAGAAAGGCCGAAGCTTGGCGAAAAAGGCATCGGACGACTATCCGCCGGCTTTCTAGCGCCTGTGACATTGCTGATCACGAAAAAAGCGACTTCGCGATTCTCAGCAGCATTGGTTGACTGGCGCTTCTTTGAGAACCCTTTTCTTCTGATTTCCGATATTCGGATTCCTTGTGAAGAATTCGACTCGTTGGAGTCGCTCCCAGCACTCCTCAAGGGAATGATAAAAGACGTCAAAGGCAATCTCACTGGAGCACATGCGGTCACCAAGCAAGACGCAACGCGTGTCCGAGAAGCTTGGGCCAAGTTCTCGAAACACGAACGGTCTGAGAAACACACGACGACCGAATCACGCATCAAGGCTCTTGATGTTGATGAGATCGTGTCGGAAAAGAGACTGTCGCCATGGCCAGTATTCCGTGACCAGAGCGAGCACGGAACGGCAATATTTCTAATTGACCTCAACCGAGAACTGGCCGCCTGGGTCGATCCTGCACATGACCCTGATGACTTGGAGGGGAAAATAGCGAGGGAGGATCTTCGACGCACACTGGTTGGATTCATTGAAGCCGATGTCTTACGTGAACGTGAGTTTGCCTACCATGTTGAAGTACATACGGACTCCGGCTCCAAAATTAAGCTGGATTCTGACGCTGAAATATCCTCCGAATACCTCCAGACGTTGGAGCACTACCTCCGCGGGAAAATTTCTGAAGATGGCTGGTTTGCCGGCAAGGTAACTGCATTTGGGCAAGCACGGGACCAGGTCAAATTCAAGCTTCATGTCCCAGGAATTCTCGACGAACGCGGGCGCTCAAGAGTAGGGACTCTATCTCTTGAAGTCGCGACGATTGAGCAAGATTCAACAAACACCACCCATGATCAGTCGGAAAGCGAAGCAATAAAGAAGTTGCAAGATGAGGCCGGTGGGATGATGGTCTATCGCGATGGAGTTCGTGTCCTCCCATACGGAAAGCCGGAAAGCGATTTCTTTAACCTCGAAGAAAGACGCGGAAAACATGCTGGCCGCGAATTTTGGGCTCATCGGCGAGTATTCGGTAGGGTATTCCTAACGCGAGATGACAATCCGCAACTGCTGGATAAGGCAGGTCGCGAAGGGCTTGTCGAAAATCAGGCAAAGCGGCTGATGAAAGCTTTGGTTATTGAGGTGCTAAGGGAAGCTGCTCGGCGGTATTTCGGTTATGACTCGCCAATCCGCGAGAAAGAACTGGCTAGAATTGCAGCTAAAAACAAGAAGGGCAAAGAGTCAACGAAAGCTGCGCGCAAAGTCAAGCGCAAGAACTTTCTTTCAAAGTTGCGGTATGCCTCAAAGGCCGTCGCAGAAGCAGAGGCCAAACTTGAAGACCTATCATCATTGTGCTCCAACAAAGGAAAAGACGGCACAGAAGTTGCGTCCGCACTTGAAGCAATCGCGGAGTTCCGCGGTGACGCGGACGCATTGGAATTGCCACAACTGCCGCGTGGTCTCGAAGACCGCGAAGAACAATACAGAGACGTTCGTGATCGCATAGATGATATACGTCAGTCCGCAATTGAACTCGAATCTCGGACGGCCGCCAAGCTCGCCGCACTCAAAGTATCCGAACCGGATGAGATAATTGAGGAGTTTCGTTGTCGCCAGGTTAAAGAGTTTTCCAAGCAGACAGGTGCTCTGCACAGGCAGCTTCAATCAAGTATTCGAGAGCTTGGCGAGTTGTGGAAGACACGTCTCTCACAGGGAGCCGACGAATTAGATGTGGCGACAGTCGGTTTCGTTGAGGAGGTACGCAATGGCGAATCCATAACGTGGGCTATGGAGGAGATCCAAGCTGAAGTGGATCGTTTCTCGCTCCAGTTGCTCGATGATTGTCAAGGATCGTTGAACGCGGTTGATTTGCTCGTCCAGGGGATTGACCTCGATAGCGCACTCACGGTCTCCGACGAAGGAGAGATGTCGGCCAACGAGAAGATTCAACAGCTAAACCTCTTAGCTCAAAGCGGAATAGCGGTTGAATTGATAAGCCATGAATTGGAGGAATTGTCGGGTGAAGCAGAGCATAACCTCAAGCGACTCCCTGATTCAGCCCGACGTACGGCAGCTTACAAGCGTGCATTCTCCGCGTTCGGGGCATTGGTGGACCGGTTTCGTTTTCTTGCACCTCTGAGCGTCGCTACGTACCGGGCTAGGCGAGAAATCACTGGTAAGGAAATCTCAGATTATGTCTCCGAGTTTTTTGTCAGGCGATTTGAGTCGATGGAGGTCAACTTCGATTCTACAAGTTCCTTTGATGCAATGTCGTTTCGCGATGTGCCTTCAAGAATATTTCCCGTGTTCATCAATCTGGTGAACAACGCCCTTTACTGGATCAGATTTACAAAAAGAAAAAGGCAGATTCGATTTGACTTCAGAGATGGCTTGGCAATTGTTGGTGATTCGGGGCCCGGCGTTGACCCTGAGGACGTCGACAACTTGTTCCAGATGTTCTTTACCAAACGCCCTCAGGGGCGAGGTATAGGCCTGTATCTATGCAGAGCAAATCTAGCCGTCACTCGACATGTGATTCGCTACGCTATGCCGGATGATCCGAAAATTCTTTCGGGCGCTAACTTCATCATCGAATTCAGGGGCGTCAATGGTTAATGCCGATACTTTACGCGAGTTGACGGTCTCGGCGTTTCGGAAAAACGCGATCCGCAGCGTGTTGCTGATGGACGAGCGTTTCCCGAAGCACTACCAGGTAGGAACTGAGGCTTTTGACACAGCAGATGCGAAGGTCTGCGCGAAGCTCTACAAAGAGTTCAACGACCAGGGCTTGCTGTGCGATGTCGAGAACGACACAGGACTCATGAAGGCAGGGACCGCCAGCCAGATCCAGAAAAGCGATTTACTCGTATTAGACCTACATCTAAACAAGAGCGACGATACTGATATCGCCGATTCCGTCGAAATTCTGAAGTCGCTGGCTGACTCTGATCACTTCAACCTTGTAATCGTCTATACAGCCATGAAGGAATTGCATGCCGTTGGTCGGCAATTGGCTGGCTCTTTGCGCGGCAAGACTTCGAGCGTTGAGGCGGATGAAAACGTCCGGGACGATATCACAATTGCGGTGACTGAACTCCGCGAGTCGAACATCGAGATCCCGATTACCGATTGCATTGACAGTTTCTTGCTTGGGGGCCGGCATTCGGGTGCGGAGCTTGGGAAGTTTAAGGGGGTGGTCGCTAAGGATCTCGACCAGGCTCTTAAACCTTTCATCAACGTGATTGTCTGCGATTTGGCTCTGCACGCGTTGGAGCATGACTACAAGTCAATTATGGAAGCCGAGACTCGTGACATTAAAGCTGGCAATTTCTCCACCACAAATCCTTGGTTTGCCTGTGGATCACTTTTCGTTGTTGTTGCGAACAAGCAGGAAACTCCACCGAGCGACGGAGCTCTTCTGGCAGTCTTGGATGAAGCACTAACCGACTGGAATCCTGGTGTAGTAAGGTGTTTGCTTTCCGAGATCCAAAACTGCATCGTTAATTCCGGGTGCCCCTACGACACAGTAGTAGAAAATGACGCGCTTACTCAAGTTGGTTGGCTCTACCATGCAAAGCAAGAGCAAGCAATATCAGCAGAGCGATGGAAGGTCGCCGTTAGCCAGTTGACGGAGCGGGTCCTCGGGACGCTGGGAAGGCAGGTCGCTTCGAAGGCGTCGCTCATTGAGCTGTCCGACAAATCTCTCGGTGCGATTGAGTTTGCGGACGACCCCAAGGAGCGAATCGCGGAATTGAGTCGCGCTAACGGTGTGCCGGAAGACATGAAGCTCGTCTTTATTGATGTCCTTCATGCGTTAAACGTGTTTCTTTCCAGCGATGAGTTTGGCGCGGAGCGCCACTATGTCACGACCGGTACAGTCCTAAAGACATCATTGGGTGGGGACGATGAATGGTGGCTATGCGTAGAGCCAGGCTGCGACACCGTGCCCGATCAGAGTGGCGACGATCAGTTTATCAGACTGCGCATGCTCCGACTGAAGCCTGTGACATCACTGAAGCGGCCATTAACGACGGCGACACACGGTCGCTTCGTATTTGTTTGTCATGAGGACCAACGCTTTTACTTTGATACGCAGGACAAAACACACGATTTGATTGAAGTTTATGTGCCTAGGCAGAATCAAATCGTTGATGAAAACGGCATGCGTATTGTTCGCTTCTGGAAGATCAGAACTGATTCGGACACACTATCTCACGTTGAAGGACAGGCCGTCCCTATTTCACAGATGAGAGAAGCAAATGCGAGTCGCCTTTTGCATGAGGCGGGACATCATCAATCGAGAACAGGTGTCGATTTCGTGCGATGCACTGAAGAAGACTTCGATGCATTCAATGCTCCAAGAAGGCAAAGAAATGAAGTTTAAGGCGATGGACGTATTTGCTGGGTGCGGTGGTTTGACAACCGGCTTAATCAAAGCCGGATTCAATGTCGTCGGCGCAATTGAGTTCAATCCAGCGGCTTGCGAGGCGTATCGGCTAAACCACAAAGACACAAAGCTCTGGATGATCGACATAGCATCGTTGTCGGTGACTCGGATACTTGATGACTTAAAGCTAGAGAAGGGCGAGTTAGGTCTACTGGCAGGCTGTCCGCCGTGCCAGGGATTTTCTACTGTGAGAACACTTAACGGGAGCAGGAAAATATCGGACGAACGAAATGATTTGATATTTGAGTTCCTCCGGTTGGTGAAAGGACTTCTCCCTCGCACGGTAATGATGGAGAACGTACCAGGCCTCGCGGACGATGATCGCATAGCCGGTTTTCAGCGCAGCCTCAGAGGACTTGGTTATACAGTCCGGTTTAAGATCGTGGACGTTGCTGATTACAGCGTGCCACAGCGTCGGCACCGCGTTGTGTTGCTCGCGGGCAGATCCGGGCCGATTGAGTTTGCGCGACCGGCAAAGAGGCGTCGAACGGTCCGACAGACGATTGGGCGCCTCCCACCGGCTGGCGACAGTGGTGACGCAGTACACGACTTTCCAGAGAATCGCATGGAGAGAATTCGTCAGCTTATCGCCATGGTTCCCAAAGATGGCGGAAGTCGTGCGGATCTACCGAAGGAATTTCGTCTGAAGTGTCATGAAAAGTGTGATGGGTTCAAGGATGTGTACGGCCGAATGGCTTGGGACGATGTTGCGCCGACATTGACAACCGGTGTCTTCAATCCGTCAAAAGGACGTTTTTTGCACCCGGAGGCAAACCGAACTGTGACAATTCGTGAAGCAGCGATGCTGCAGACGTTTCCTCGAAGGTATAAGTTTCCAGTGGAATTGGGCAAAGTTGCGTTGGCAATGCAAATCGGAAACGCGATACCCCCAGAATTCGTACGCCGGCACGCGATTGAGGTGAGAAAATACTTGGAAAACGAAGATGGCTGAAGTCGCTCAAACGAATGATTCAGCGACATCTGCGAGCTTCTGGTGGGTCAACCATAAGCAGACCTCGCGTCTAGAAATTGAGGGCGGCTATCTCTGGTCGCCGGTCAGAGAGCGGAGTGGAAACAGAAGTCAGTTTTATGACAACCTGCGGCGGGCTAGGCCTGGGGAATTTATCCTCTCTTATGCAAATGCTCAAGTCAGGCACGTTGGATGTGTTGTCGATTTCGCCTTTGATTCTGTCAAGCCAACAAACTTTGGGATGAAGGGGGCTCATTGGGATGAATTCGGTTGGCTTCTTCCACTAGAATGGAAAACCCTGCCGTCAACCGTTCGGCCTGCCGATCACTTGGAAAAAATCGTTGAGCATTTGCCGGAAAAATACTCGCCAATTAACGCGAACACGGGGTTTGGAAACCAAAAAGCGTATCTTGCTGAGATTTCGCAAGAGCTATTCTTACAAATCGTTGCGTTGGCAGGTGAATCAGCAATTCCCGGTGGTCGGTTTTGGTGATGTAGTCGGTTGTGCGGCGTGGAAGGCAGGGGCGGCTTGAGTGGTCGTCAAGCTAGAATGCTGACGTTTCAGTTGGCGAGCGTCCAGTATTTCTCTGTTTTCGTGAAAATCGAGGGCGTCGACGATAAGGGGGCGCGGAGGTTGATCGCAGAAGATCAGAATTCTCAGCTTGGTGCTGGTGAGTTCCGCTCGGCCAGTCAGCCCGATTCGGTTTCGTAGATCCGTGTGGATGCCGAAGTGGATTCGTCGAGGAGACGTCGAGCGGCGGACGCTTGAAGCGATGCTCGGCGAGACGCACGCGTTGGTGGTGGCAAGTTCATGGCGAGGTCATCCAACATCACCTCGTACAGCTGCCGCATCGAATCGAAATTGAAGTGGCGAAAGTGAGATCGCAGGTGATCCCATACAGCGCGGCGACTGGTGTACTTTTTGTGGACCGCTTGGAAGAGAGGACAGCTCATCTCTTGCGTTTGGTCGAGCAGAAATGTGAGCATCATCAGCATCGCCAGGACGACCGACAGGTTGATCTTTCCGTGACCGTAGTTGTGCTCGAAGTGGTAGTCTTGGTTCTTGAGCGTGTTGAACGTTTCGT
>JAGQPC010000259.1 GCA_020426925.1 Planctomycetales bacterium
CGGAATCTTCACAGCTGGTGATTGCGATATTTCCGTCGGCATCGACTGCGATCGATGAAATCCAGTCGGGGTGCTGGAGTGGCGCAGCAATTTCCTTGCCATCGGACGTTCGCCATTGCCCTACGGTACGATCACCGCTCGCCGTGATCAATCGCTGGCCATCGCGCGAGATGTGCATCGCCGTCACGGTCGAATTGTGAGCGTGACTTTCCCACAATAACTCGCCCGACGCTTCGTTCCAAAATTTGATGCCGCCGGCATTGTCTGCCGTTCCGATGAACTGTTGCGAATAACAAACAGCGGTAACGTTCGCGGAGTGGGGACCGAGTTCACGGACTTGTTTGCCAGTCGCCAGATCCCAGACACCGACGTGCTTGCCGAGCGCCGTGGCGAACCGATCGGAGTTAGGCGACAACGCGACGATGCCATCTCGTCCAGTTCCGGAATAGGCCTGAGTTTGAGTTCCGGTTACGACGTCCCAGATTCTTACCGTATTGTCGCCGCCAGCCGTTAGAAGGTGCTTGCCGTCTGGAAAGAACAATGCGATCGAGGCCAGATAGTCGTGCCCTTCCACAAGTTCCTGAGCGATCGTGCCAGAATCGGCGTTCCACAATCGAGCCGTTCGGTCGCGACTGGCTGTGACAATCGTTTTTCCGTTTCGCGAAAACCTCGCATCCATCACGGCGTCGGTGTGCCCATCGACGGTCGCCGTGCCGAGCATTCTCGATTCTCGGTATTCGCCGACGTCCCAAATGCGAACAGATTCGTCAAAGCTCCCCGAAACGACCTGGCGACCATCAGGAGAAAAAGCGGCAGCGCGAACTTCGCGTTCGTGGCCACGTAGCGTCCGGTGGAGTTCGCCTGTTTTCGTGTCCCAAACCTTGAGTGTGTTATCCACACTGCCACTGACAATTCGCTGGCCATCTGGCGAAAACGAGACGCAACGCACCGCGGCGCGATGCCCATCGAACGCTCGATAAACGGGAGGCGCGGCTAACGCTCCTTCTAGCTGCTCTTGAATCGACGTTGTGTCCTGCCGCTCGTAGTCCCACACCATGACTCGTTTGTCGTGGCCACCAGTCGCTAACAACTTGCTGTCAGGCGAAAACCTAACGGAAAAGACCGGGCCGTCATGACCGCTGAATTCGGTCAACAGTTTGAACTGTCCTGAGACGTCGCCATCCTGCTGCCAAACGAGCACTTTCCCGTCGTGACCCGCGCTTGCGATCTTGTTTCCGTCTGGCGAAAAGCCGACGTCGTGAACCCACCATGAATGGCCCTGTAGTCGTTGCGAGATGGATACGTTTCGCGGGTCTTCAACGTTCCACACTGCAATCGATTTGTCGTACGAGCAACTGACAAGTCGGCTACCGTTTGGCGAAAACGCAACTTGCAGAACCGAGTCACGGTGAGCTTCCTTGCTGCTTAGCAGCTGACCGGAGCTTACATCGAATAATCGTATCATTCGGTCGCTGCAAGCAGTCGCGACGTGTCGACCATCAGGCGAAAATGCCACGCCGTGCACCCAGTGATCTTTGTGTGGAAGCGAAATTGGTGGGCTGTTACCCGAAATAGTCCAAATGGTCGCGTGCCCGTTTCGAGTACTTGCAGCCACGCGTTGAAACGATCGATCTATCGAAACCGACTCAACCCTGCCAGACGCATTGAATTGCTTGTTCGTGCCTGAGCACACATGTTTGAGTCGTCCCCACTCCCAATTCCGAAACGGTGACGACGCAAGTCCATTCAGAATATTGTTCGCTTCACGAAATGCGTTTTCGTCAGCGCGTGCCGCGGCAAGTCCGATCAGCGCTAGGTATGATTCTCGCGCGGCCTCTGTTTCCAGACGTTTTGCTTCGGCAGCGTTGTCAGCTGCGCGCTTTGCTGATTCTTCCGCAGCAGCTTGTGCTTGTTCTGCTTTCTTTTGGTTTCCAACGGCAGCGAGCCTCTGCTTTTCTTCTTGGGCTTTTGCGACCTCTGCCTCTTTCATTTTCGCTGTCGCCGTATGATGTGCTGCAATCGCGCGGTTGCGATCGTTTCGGATCATAATGAATGCCAGGGCACCTATTGCGATAACGATTCCAAACAGTGCAACGGCAATTCGCTTCAACCCATTCAATCGCTTCTGCCGAGTCGCCCGTTCGGCGCGTTTCCGTTCTATGTTTGCCAGCAAAGCTGCGTGGTCCGGGTCGGCAGAATCCAAAAGTGAAAGCGCTAAGTCATAGTCTTCTTTTCCATAAGCGCACGTTGCGTATTCGAGTCGCGACTGCGGCAGGCCACTTTTCGCCGCTGGATTGTCAGACCATAGCAACAGAGCTTCTTTGAAACCGTGCAGCGCCGAGGCGAACTCTTGATAATCCTCGGACTCGAGCGCCGATTGCAACGACATCTCGGACCGATCAGACAGAAGAATACTTTCGGCGTGCGACTGATAGTCTTGAATGCTGTCTTGAAAACTGCGGACCGATGAATGGCGATCCATTTGTTCGGTAGACATTGCTTTCATCGCAATGTCCATCAACTCTCCCGACACATTGGTCGGCTGGATTCGATTGGCGGCCGCAGCCTTCAAGCAGTCCATCGGATCGCGACCGAAATGCGGCGTCTTATTCGTGAGTATCTCGTATAAGATTGCGCCTAAAAGATAAACGTCGCTCGTTTCATCGATCGCATCGATCGGACCAGTCGCCATTTCTGGCGCCATATACGCGGGCGTACCGCCCATGTTGCCCGACTGCGTAATCGAATCGGGACAGCGAAACGCACTGGTCGCGACGGCCAAGCCCCAGTCCATGACGAGCACCTCGCCGAAGTCTCCGAGCATGACGTTTTCGGGCTTCAGGTCTCGGTGAATCACACCTTTCGTGTGGGCGAATCGAACCGCGTCACAAACTTTCAGCAGAATCGAAAGATTCTCGTCAAGAGACTTCTCAAAGATCGCTTCGCACCATGGCGTGCCTTTAACGAGCTTCATCGAATAGAACAACGCGCCGTCGGCACTCGCGCCTAGGTCATGAATCGGCACGATGTTCGGATGGTCAAGCTCGGCAGTGACAACCGCCTCCGAAAGAAATTTTTCGCGAGGCTCTCTCAAATCCGCGATTTCCCTTCGCAGCATTTTCACAGCGACGGTGCGGTCGATTGACGCTTGCCGAGCGGAATGGACAACTCCCATTCCGCCCTCGCCAATGTGGTCAATTAATTCGTAATCTGCGTTGATGGACTGCGGGCCATCAATCCGTCTTGCAAGTGCACGAGACCGAATGACCAAACTTGACTTCTTGGTTTCCTGCACGTACGCGTCGGACCGAAGCGACGTCATCGGTGTCGCATCTGAATCGAGCGTATTACCCCAGATCGTTTTTAGCGCATTATTCTGCTCGATCGAGAGAGCTCTGGACTTTGGCTTTGGGCGAGGCTTCGCGGGATAGACGAACTTCTTTTGCTTTGGGGGCGAGGCATCGGTCGGAATGAATTCAGATTCGATCGACCGCATCGTCGCTGTGTTGCTTTCCCCGAATCCACCTTCTGCGGGCGGCATCCCGTTGGCGAGCGTTTGCTTTGTGGTGTCGGAAGTTGCGCCACCAGCGAGTGTTGCCGTGCCCGCATGCGCCAACTCGTCTGGTGCGCACTGCCACGTGACTTGACTGCCGCACGAGAAGCATCTTCCGCCCTGAATCGAATCATTGTCGAGTGTTGTTTGGCAGATCGGGCACGTAAGCATCGCAATTCCTCGAAACCGTTTACATTTTAGAACGGCTGGCGAAAACACTACATATCCACAAACGTAGGTTGCGGTTTTGCCACACGCCGCTCAGATGGAGCTAGATTTGAGGGGCCGATCGTTGAAATGGCGCTTACGACGATGCCGCGCGTTCTATCGAGCGTAGGCGTCGTGCGGATTTTGAGAATGGTTGTGCAGACTCCTTTGTGAAGTCGCGACGGATTTTGCGAGCTCGCCGATTCCGCAGGAAAACGGTAGTTCCCGCCAGAACAGACGTTGCAGTAGCAACCGTTTCAGTTGCGTCTGATGTCGCAGAGTCGGAATTAGGCTCGACCGGCAACTCATTGACAAAAATCAATGCGGGCTCGATCGCGTGATCTGACTGCTCGTTTATTTCTTCTACTTTCGATGTACTGTCAATTGTATCTTGAGCGTTTGATGGAGACTGGTCGTCGGCTAGCACGGCGTTGACCGCTGGACGTTCGGGTTGTTCGTCGTCTGTTGCGGAAGGGTCGACTGGTTGCCCGTTGCGAAGTTGAACGTCAAGGATGATTCTTGCGCTGCCGTCTTCCATGATTAGGTAGATTCGATAGCGGTTGTCCGGCAGCTTCTCATACAGAGCAGTTAGATCTTCTAACGCATCCATGTT
>JAGQPC010000260.1 GCA_020426925.1 Planctomycetales bacterium
TGATCATGGGTGTGTGTGAATCGGTTCCCACCAAGGTATCGGGAAACACCCAGCCGTCACGTTCGATAACGACACGTCCTAGATGCTCGAGATTGACCTGGTGACAGATCCCCATTCCGGGAGGCACCACGCTAAAACCGTCAAACGCCTGCTGAGCCCAGTTCAGCAATGAGTACCGTTCGCGATTGCGGCGGTACTCCCATTTCAGGTTAGCGGCATAGGCATCGTCGCTACCGAAGCGGTCGACTTGAACGGAGTGGTCGATGACCAAGTCGACGGGAACAAACGGATTGACGCTCTGCGGATCACCGCCGGCTCTGGCGACCGCACTTCTCATGGCTGCGAGGTCAACCACAGCGGGAACGCCGGTGAAATCCTGCATTAGGACTCGAGCCGGCATGAACGCGATCGACGCATCGGCACCATGGGGCCAATGCGCGAGTGATTCGACATCGGCCTGCGACACATCCCGGCCGTCGACACGCCGAGCGATATTCTCCAACAGAATCTTGACGGTGTGGGGAAGCCGCTCCACGTCCGCGCCGGTCTTGTCCGCCAACTTTGCGAGGCTGACGTAATGTGCCGTCGTCGTGGCGAATGTCAAAGTCGCCGCAATACCTAATGGATCATTTGTCATCTGATTCCTCCCCTACACGAACAGCGAGTTTGCCAAAATTCTTTCCTTCGAGTAAGCCGATGAATGCATTGGGAGCCTGTTCGAGTCCGTCAACGATATCTTCGATGTACTTGACTTTGCCTTCGTTAATCCAAGGCGTCATCTCCGCGAGAAACTCGCCGTAGCGAGGGCCGTAGTCGTCGAAAATGATGAACCCCTGAGCCTTGATGCGCCGAATCAAAAATGTCTGCATCAAAAGTGGCAATCGGTCAGGGCCTTCGGGTAGCCCAGTGGCATTGTAATGCGCGATCAACCCGCAAACTGGAATACGAGCTTTGACGTTAAGGAGTGGAAGGACTGCATCGAACACCTTCCCGCCAACGCTTTCAAAGTACACGTCGATGCCATCGGGGCACGCGCTGGCAAGCTGCTTGTCAAAATCCGTCGCGCGATGATCCAGGCACGCATCAAAGCCAAACGTATCGACTCCCGCCTTGCACTTTTGGAGACCGCCTGCGACTCCAACAACACGACAGCCCTTGAGTTTGGCAATTTGTCCAACGACCGAGCCAACCGCACCAGTCGCGGCGGCGACCGCCACTGTTTCACCCGGTTCGGGCTCGCCAATATCAAGCAACCCCATGTAGGCAGTGAAACCAACCCGGCATCCCCAGCACACCCAACGACCGCGATGGATGTTCGAGTTGATGCCCCAGCGGAATCAACCCTTCTCCGTTGGAGACGGTATAGTCCTGCCAACCGGTGTTTGCCAACACCCAGTCGCCTTGTGCAAAGTCAGAATGCCGCGACTGCTGCACTCGGCAAACCGCTCCACCCACCATCACCTCGCCGACTTCAACCGGGTCAGCGTAGGAAGGCGAGTCGCTCATGCGACCACGCATGTAAGGATCAAGCGACAGGTAAACCGTTCGCAATATCACCTGCCCGTCGGCTGGCTCGGGCAATTCCGAAGTTTCCAAACGAAAGTTATCGGGCTTGGGAGCACCGTGGGGTCGGGAGTTGAGAACGATCCGACGGTTCGTTTCTGGTAGTTGAGGCAAGAAACGTCCTTTGTGTTTGGTGTTTGGTGTTTAGGTCACCGGGAAAGCAAGCTACGAATAGTAGTGGACGAGGTTACGAGTCCCTTGTCGCGTGTAGTCCTACGGAGTCACGGTTAATCGTCGCTGGTGAAATTCGCTATCTGCTGACCTTGGAGCGTTTCGAGTTCACGTAGGCGTTTGGCCAAGTCCGACACGGAAGCCGCCGCACTACCTCCTTCCAGAGCGCCAAGCAGCTCGCCTCGCAATTGAGCCGAGGCCAAGGCACAGGCAAGTATTTCTTGGAATGACGGGTCGTCGTCGCAGCGGCAACCTTCGGGATGGTTGAACGCGACTTTCGGTGCCGTCCCAGACATCAAGTACGTTGTTTGCTCAGGATCGAGCTGCTCCAGTTCGCCTTGAAGCACTTTCAGGGCATGGTCTTCAAGCCGAACCAAGTGGTCCAAAAGAATCTGGCTACGCGGATCGGTCGCCCGCTCTTTAAGGCGCATGTAGTCGGATCGCCGCCGGTCGTCGTACTCCGCAAGCTTTTGTAGAACACCATAAATCGTTGTTGGATTGGTCATGGAATTCTCTTGTTTCCTACAAAGGTTGTATTGGTGGTGGGGGAAAGTCGATGGCGGGGTCCTTCAACGGGGCTTCACCAGGAGGCCGACTTGGAACAGTCAGTACAGGACATCGCGCGTGGCGGACGACATATTCAGCGACACTGCCCATCAGCAGATTGATCAAACCGGTGCGCCCATGAGTTCCCATCACGATCTGGTCACATCGTCGTTCTTGAGCGATCCAGCAAATGACTTTTCCTGGTGATCCAGCGTAAAAAACACGTTCGACGTCAACGTCGGGAGATTGCGACTGAACGGCCTCCAATTGACGTTTCTTTGTAACCGTTCACGGATTTTCGAATTGATCTTTCGCTGAGTAGCGGTTTTTTGGTAATGGCCGCAGCATGGCGGCGAACAAAGAACAGAACGGATGTGCTCGGTGCGAACGCCTCGAAGAGCGCTTGGCGGAGCTGGAGGCCGAACTGGCCAAGGCAAAGAAGAATTCGTCGAATTCATCGAAACCCCCTTCCAGCGACATTGTGAATCCAGGCCCCAAGCAGGGCTCTACCAAGAGGAAGAACAGAAAACGCAAACAAGGCGGCCAGCCGGGGCACGCGCGACACGAGCGAACGCCCTTTCAGCCCGACGAAATTGATGTCACCTGGATTCATTATTATACCGGCTGCCCGTGCTGCGGCGGCCAATTGATTGATACCGACGAACCTGAAAAAGTCATGCAGCATATCGAACTCGACGTGCTGCCCATCCGCGTGGAAGAACATCGAAGGTCCACACAACGCTGCACGCAGTGTGACCGGCTGCACTGTCCCCCCTGGCCCGAGGATCTGAAGAAGGCGGGCCTCGTCGGACCGAGGCTGACGGCTCTCATCGGATATCTCAAGAGCGCCTGCCACATGTCGTTTGGTTCGATTCGCAAGTACCTCCGCGACGTGGTGGGCGTGAAAATCAGCCGAGGCCAGTTGCGAAAGCTGGTGGCCAAAGTCGCCGACAGCGTGCTCGATCCCTACGAGCAACTGCTGGCCATGTTGCCACACGAAGACCGCGTGAATGTCGACGAAACGGGACATAAAGAAAACGGCGAGCGGCTCTGGACCTGGTGCTTCCGGGCTTCCCTCTACACCGTGTTCAAGATTTCACCTTCACGTGGCAGCCAGGTGTTAGAGGAAGTCCTGGGACAGGAATTCAACGGCGTGCTGGGATGTGATTACTTCAGTGCGTATCGCAAGTACATGAAGGATTTTAACGTGGTGGTGCAGTTTTGCTTGGCCCACTTCATCCGTGATGTGAAGTTCCTGGCCGACCACCCCAAGAAAAAAAACCGCCAACACGGCGAGCGTCTGTTGGAGCTGTTGCGCAAGCTATTCCGTACCATTCATCGACGCGACGAGTACGCTAGTGAAGCCAGTTTTCGGAAGGTTCTCAACGCCATTCGCAACGATCTGGTTTACACGGCCATCATGGAATCGCCGGGAACCCGCGAAGCGGACAATCTAGGCGACCGATTTGTCAACCACTTCGAGAGCTTCTTCACGTTCATCACCACACCCGGGGTGGAGCCCACAAACAACCTAGCCGAGCAAGCTATTCGATTCGTCGCCATTCATCGGCGGTTGACACAGGGGACCCGCGGCGAAGCGGGCCGAAACTGGTGCGAACGCATCTGGACGGTCATCACCACTTGCGAACAACAAGGCCGTTCCATATTCGAATACCTCTGCGGCGCCGTAACCAACTACTTTCACTCTCGGCCTGCCCCCTCTCTGATTCCTGCCCCCGACACGTCATGATCGCCTCTTGAGCATGCGGCGATCGCTCGCAGAACAACAATTCAAAGACTCCACGCTATCCGTGCGCTCGAATTCCGTGAACGGTTACGTTTCTTTTTGCCGTCCACGTTGTTCAAAGGGCCGACAGTCCCTGTGTCTTGCGGAACATGCAGAACGAGTAGCGCTGCGCCGGTAGCAGCAGCAAGACGTTCGGCGTACTCGAAGGCGGCACTTGCTGCCGGTGAGAAATCGGTGGGGTAGAGGATGCGTCGAATGGGTTCGGGTGTTGTCGTTGACATAGGATTCTCCTTGTGAATTCACCTGTCGAATCTGAATCGACTCAATTGGCTGTTGTTGTTCCTAACGCGTTGCGAACGTAAATGAACTTTCAATTCGTCTTCAATGCGCGGATCATTCGGAAACGGCATCAACCGCTCCCGCCAATGTCCACGTATAAAGCCTCCATGATCAACTCATTTTCATCTTCCTCGTGCTGCTGTAGGCGATCATGGAATTCCATGAAACAACGCGCCAGATTGCGAATGGCTCGCGGATCACTATCGCGACGCGAAATATCCTGGGCAGTTTCCGCAAGGCGGGCGAGTTCTCCATAGAGCTGGCCATGCTGTGTGCGCAAGGATTCGGCTTGCTCCGAAAGGTGCGGTGCTACGGACAGCGGATCGTCGAAGTAGCCATAGGCTTCTTCCAGTGCAAAATGCATTGCCAAATGATCTCGCAAGTCGGCCAATAGTTTGGTGAAACGGCTTGCCGAGATGTCGGCAAGCGCACTCGAATCGCATATCGCACGCGCCTGCTCAAGCAGCGTTTTCAGTTGTACATCGTCATCTTTGATTTCACGCAAGAACGCTGCGTTGATCGTTACTGTGTGCGTATCCATGGTGATAGTGCTTTCCTCACTTTCCTTGTTGATTTGGCTGGAACAAAAAACGCGGCGGCGGCGAATTAGCGGATCTCAGCAATGCGACTCTTGGAAGGTCCATTCTTCGATGCTAGAGGGACCCCATCGACCCATTCCTGACGAGAGATGGTGTCAGATTCCATCGGCCCGTCGTCTTCCAGCTCGACCTTCAGTGACATGAAGTTCACGAGGTCGCTGAGCGACAACAACCCGACCAATCTATCGTCATCGGTTACCATAAGCCTGTGAGCGCCATGGCGGCTCATCTGCGACAACGCTTCCATCGCATCACTTGTTGGAGCAATCGTGTTGTCTTTCTCGCACTCTCGTGAAATGCTAGCCACGGTCGTCGCCGCCCATTCGTTGCGAGGCACCTTCTGCACATCGCGAGTCGTCACGCAGCCAAGCAGTCGGCCGTTGTCGGTGACAGGAAACATCTTGTGATGCAGGCGGTAGATGTAGTTCTCAACTAACTCTTCAACACTCAGTGAAGGATCAACGGTAACGACATTGGACTGCATGAAGCGTGAAACCGGTTCGCCTTCTAACGCCCGACGCACCAATACCTGCTGGTAGGACATCTGTGCCGCGTTTCTCAGAAACATTCCGATCATCGCCTGCCAGACTGCTCCGATCACATTACCTGCTAGGAGGTTCATCAACCCGAACCCGATCAACACAAGTCCAAAGCCAGAGCCGATCGAAGACGAAATTCGCGTTGCCCATCGCAGATTGCCTTTGACATGCCACAGAATCGAACGCAACACTCGTCCGCCATCGAGCGGGAACGCCGGAATCATGTTGAAAACGACAAGCACACCGTTCATCATTCCCAAGTACCAGATCACAGCAGCAGCCGATAGCGGCATCACTTGGCCACCAACTGCGCCGATGGCCAAACATCCCAACGCAATGAAGATGCTGACGATTGGTCCGGCAATGGCGACATAGAACTCCGA
>JAGQPC010000261.1 GCA_020426925.1 Planctomycetales bacterium
CTCTACTTTATGTGGACCAAAACCACCGACTGGGTAAATCGCGATTGCCAGACGCTTAAACTGCCGTATACGGTATGGAATTCGGTAGCATTCTGGCCGTTCTTTCTAGGGCTGGCGTTGGCGTTCACGATTCCGGTTTTTGCGGGAGGCTTCGCTGCGCTACTGCTTTTCTATTTTGTGCCGCTAGGAATCTATGTGGTCAAGCGGAATGGCGTCGTTGATCCTCATGAACGAGTTTGCACGCCGGCCCACGTTCGCTACATGTTCTCAAAGGCGGCTCGAGAAGGTGGAGGCATCAACGTCGCTTCCGAAAAGAAAGCCAAACACGAAAAAGGCGCGCCGGTCGTTATGACGTCGGTTGCCGAAGATGCGAACAAGAAGCAAGCTCATCAAATCAAAGCTCGTCAGTCCGAAGGTTATGTTCCGGCCAAGCAGATCATCGCTGACATTGTCGATCAGCGAGCAGACAAAGCGATGATGGACTACGGCCGTGAAGCGGTCGAAATCAAATTCCAAATAGATGGCGTGTGGCACGAATCGGAACCTCAAGACCGAGAGTCGGGCGATCTGGTTTTGGAAGCGTTCAAGTCGATCGCGGGCCTGAAGGTCGAAGATCGACGCAACCGGCAGTCGGGCAGTTTTATTGCCGAGTACAAAGGACACAAGTATCGCACGTCGATTCTTAGCCAAGGCACCAAGTCTGGCGAGCGTGTCGTTCTGCAAGTGGCTCAGCCGCACACCAAATTCGAATCGCTCGAACAGATGGGGATGCGGCCGAAGATGATCGAGCAGCTTACGGAAGTGCTTGGCCGCGAAAACGGGTTTGTGCTGTTTTCGTCGATGCCTGCCAATGGGCTTACGGCCACGTTTTCTGCGGCGCTTAGGCTTACCGACCGCTACATGCGAGACTTTGTTTCACTGCAGCCAAAGGGCTCAACAGAACCGCTCGCAGAAAACATCGGGGAAAACTTCTGGGATCCATCGAAGGACAATCCTGAACAGATTCTGCAGACGTTGATTCGCAAGGACCCCGGTGCCATCGTCATGAGCGAGCTTCCTAGCGCCGCAATCGTCACGATGCTGTGCGAGCAGGCTGCCAGCCAGGACAAACTTGTTATCTCTACCGTCCGAGCTAAAGAAGCGGTCGAAGCGCTGCTCCGAATCCTGTTGATGAAAGTGCCCGCCACAGTCTTTGCCCCGACAGTTTCCGCGGTGATCAATCAGCGGCTAGTCCGCCGACTGTGCGAAGAGTGCAAAGAGGAATACGAACCGAGCCCCGCGTTATTGAAGAAGCTAGGCATTCCGGCTGGGCGAATCGACAAGTTGTACAAACCTGCTGATCCTGCAGAACAAGACAAAGTTTGCCCGAACTGCAATGGAATTGGATACATCGGCCGAATTGCCATTTACGAAATGTTGATGGTCGATGACGACATTCGTAACGCGCTGATCAAACAGCCGAAGTTGGACGTTCTTCGTCAGCTGGCTCGTAAAGGTGGAAATAAGAATCTGCAACAGGAAGGTATCGTTTTGGTCGCTAAAGGCGTGACCTCCGTAAACGAACTGAGTCGCGCGCTCAGCGCCAAATAACCAATGTCAATCAAAGCACCAGTACAAATCAGGCAAACAGCCCGACAAAGCTCGGCGGATTGCCCGCCAAATCACAAGAGAACATTGTCATGCTAAATATTTGTGTTTTCGTCATCATCGCCATCTGCGTTGCCATGACGTGGCAAGAGGGACTTTGGACCAACGCGCTGTCGGTGCTGAACACGTTCTTCTCGTCGATTATCGCTTCGATGTATTTCGAACCGCTTGCGTCTTTCTTAGACACGCAGATGCCGACCTACACCTACTTCACCGACTTTCTCGCGATTTGGTTCTTGTTCTGCTTTTCGTTTCTGTTCTTGAGAACCATATCGGAAACTCTGTCGCCCGCGCGAGTCCGTTTTAAGCTGCCCGTTGAAAAGATGGGCGGGGCGGCTGCTGGGCTGTGCATTGGCTGGTTCGTCGGCATGTTCTTCATTTTCACGATTCACGTGGCGCCGCTAAATCAGAGCCCGTTCAAGGAGTCTTTTTCGCCGACGCCCACCGCAACGAATTTTTTTGTCGGCCCCGATCGCATGTGGATGGCGTTTCTACACAGCCGATCTTCTGGTGCCATGGCAAAATCGACACCAGAAGTATTTGACCCGAACGCCGAATTTATTCTTAAATATGGAGAGCGTCGCCTTCGATTCTCTAAGCAGAAACGGATGCGAGTCCGGTAAGCATGCAGTCGGCTTAGCTAAGGAGTTGGTGTCTAGTGTCTGCGGAATTGCAAGAACTCCCGCGCGTTGGTGAGGCTGAGTTTCAATACCGCTCGGTTAGCTTGCTGGGCATTCTCGGTTTGATTCTGGGGCTCGCATCGCCACTTGCGTTAATTTCTCCTATTGGCTGGGTTGTTCCGGCGGCTGGCGCGATCGTCTCGCTTGTGGCAGCGATTCGAATTCACAGGAACTCTGATCGCCTCGCCGGAAAAACACTCGCACTCATTGGCCTTGCGCTATCGCTGTGGCTGGGCACATGGGCCCCCACAAAGTTCTTCGTCGACCGCCAGTTTCTGTCAAGCAGGTCCAACGAGATCAGTACGGAATGGCTGCGTCGAGTCGTAAACTCCGAGTTGGAATCGGCACACCAAAGCACACTGGAATTTCGTTTTCGCCAGCCCAAAAACACAGATCTGAAAGCGTACTACGAAACGGCGGAAATTGACCGCAACGACCTGCAGGAGTATTTCGGACAAGGACTGATCAAGGAAGTTGTCGCGAGACCTCCGAGTACAAAAATCACTCGCGAGCGCATCCGTACGATCGAACGCGATAAAAAAGGCAGGCACCTGATAGTCAACATCTACAACATCGATCCACCGGATTCAGAACGCATCACAATCGCGATCGAAGCGACTCGCATTCTCTACAAAGACAAGTTCTATTGGCAAATTACGGGCGCCGCTGATCCGGTTGTGCTTTACGGCGAAGAGTAGATTGCCATTGCCCTGAGGCTTGTTTCTTAATTCAACGATGGATCGTCGCCAAGATTCTTGACTCGCAATACCTTTTTCGTGCGCAGTAACTGAGCGCGAGTCACCAACACGTCCCAGATCTTACCTTCGTCCACTTCAAACACATCGGCTGACGTAGCTGGCAACGTCAGCCAGCTGCCAGTGTCGAGTTCCGCTTCCAGCTGGCCGCCTCCCCAACCGGCGTACCCAACGAACACTCGATACGGAGCGATTGCCTCTCGAAAATACGCAGCGTAATCGTCGTCCACTTTGGTTAAGCAAACGCCCGAGATAATCTGGTCGGCGCAGTCGTCACCGCAGTCAGCGTGTAGAACAAGAATTGGACCAGGCACTGGACCACCGACGGCAATTGCGATCTGATTCAACTGTTCGTCGTCCGATTCCCAGAACTCGGAAAACCGCCGAGTTGTGGTACGATTCAGAATCAGCCCAAATGCACCTTCGGTGTCGTGATCAATGATGAGAACTACCGACCGACAAAAGTTTGGGTCGGGTAATTCGGGCGAAGCGATCAGCAAATGTCCTCGTAGCGATTTCATCGGCTACTCCCTGAGGATTGTCCGTTTGTCTGACAGAATTGTACCAACTTCCTTCAACGCAACGAACTCCACGACACCATAGAGTGCATGCCCGGACCGCGTTACCGCACTTTGGAACGACGGAAATTTATCAATCGCCACACCTTATGATTCAGCACAGATTCACACCCCACCCGCTCATTCTTGGAGGTCACGCTCAGACGATTGGCGGAACGTACTTGTGGTCGGCACCTCCGTACAAAGCCGTGACGCATATCGTAGAACTGCAGGACGGCGACAAAATCGTGCTGCATGACGATTGTCCAAAGAATTGGACAGGTTTAGGAAAAGTAGCGGTGCTCGTCCACGGATTAGCTGGATGCCACGGCAGCGGTTACATGCGACGCATCGCGCACAAGTTGACTGCCGCCGGGCATCGCTGCTTCCGCATGGACCAACGTGGCTGCGGCGCCGGCGTCGATTTGGCTGCCGGATCTACCAACGGAGCTAGGATAGGCGACGTCGCGGCGGCGCTCAGTTATGTTCGAACCACTTGTCCGCAAAGTGAAATCACAGCCGTCGGTTTTTCGCTCGGAGGAGCGATGACGTTGAGGCTTGCCGGAGAAATGCGTGACGCGTTTCCTGCAGACAGGTTGATGGCGATTGCTCCGCCGATCGACTTTTGGAAATGCTCCGACAGCATGGAACGCGGCCTGAACCGGGGCTACAGCCGGTACTTTGCGAAATTACTCGTGCGTCGCGTGAACGACAATTCAGCGTTACGGCAACAGCTACGCGCAGACGTGTTGAAATCGCCACCAAAGACATTGGCAGAATTCGACCACCGCGTAACCGCGCCGCTCGGTGGATTCAGTAGCGTCGACGAATACTATGCTGCCGCAAGCCCAGTGAAAGTCTTGTCGTCGGTAAGGGCACCGACATTGATCCTCTCCGCTGCCGACGATCCAATCGTCGTCTCCGCCGACATCGAAACTGCCAAAGCATCAGCATCTGTATTCACGCACATCACACGACACGGCGGTCACCTCGGATTCCTATCAGGCCGCCGCTCACCAGGCGACCCAGACTGGCACTGGATGGACTGGCGAGTCGTCGACTTCGTGGCAGGTGACCATTAACCGGTCATGCAAGAATGCCGAAGGACTCAAAAACACGTTCGCTCAGACCGAGATAATCGCTCGGGAAATCTGCTGCCTTTCGCTGCAAACGCTGGCGCCGTTCTTGACCCGGGCGACCGCTAGAAACGTTAATTCCTGACGAAGAAACGTTCGATCGTGATTGCGAACGGCAAATTGTGGACAGCAACTAAACTCTCGGTGTTATCGTAGCGGTCTGCGTGGGCATCGAATGATGGGAATGGAATGAACTGTTCGGTATCTGTGACTGCGTTCCGCCAACGAACCAGCCGATCTTTATCGTATGCGTGCACCAACCAACAATCGCGCGCGGAACAAGCACGTCTTGGGCCGTGTCATTATAGCGTTAATTGCCGGAGTCGCTGCTGGAATCTTCTTCGGTGAATATGCGAATGTTCTTGGACCGTTGGGTAACGCATACGTGGGGATGCTGCGAAGTACTGTACTGCCATTCATCGTCGTTTCGCTGATCGTCAACTTTGGACGTCTGAGCATTCGACAAAGTCGACGTTAGCGATAATCGGTAGCGCGATCTTAGGTTGCTTGTGGTTAATCGCGCTGCTGGCCGTGTTCTTGTTGGCTCAAGCATTTCCCCACTGGGACCAAGGCTCGTTTTTTAGCGACACGAGTACAGACGACGTCCAGGAGGCTGCATTCTTGGAAGTCTTTATCCCTACGAACGTGTTCGATTCGTTGGCTCGCAACCATGTTCCCGCCGTAGTGCTGATTTCCATTTGGGCGGGAATTGTGTTGTCCCGAACTTCCAACAGGAAACTGCTAATTACGCAACTAGAAGTCGTCAGTAATGTACTAACCAAAGTCAGTAAGTCGATTGCGGGCCTTGCGCCATTCGGTGTGTTTGCAATTGCAGCGAGTACGGCTGGGACAATTTCGTTTGATGAATTTGGACGACTCCAAGCGTATTTCATTATCTACACGTTCGGCGCTGCGACAGTTGGGCTAGTGATACTGCCAATGTTCGTTGTTTGCTTTACTCCGTTCAATTATCGCGATGTATTTCGCGTTGCCGGCGAAGCCACGATCATGGCGTTCGCTACCGGGAAACTGATCGTCGTGATTCCGACGCTCGTGCAACGCACGGAAGAGCTTTTCGCAAACAGTGACATTAACGACCGCAAGGCCACACCATCGGTCGACATCTTGTACCCGCTGGCTTATCCGTTTCCACATGTGGGTAAACTTCTAAGCATGCTGTTTATCCCGTTCGCCGCTTGGTTTCTCGGGAGCGCATTGAGTTGGTCCGAATACCCAGGATTTCTATGTGCTGGCGTGTTTAGTTATTTCGGGGGCCCACTCTTGGCCATCCCATTTCTGTTGGACTACATGCATTTGCCTCACGACATGTTTCAGCTCTTTCTGCTTGCGGGATTGTGGGAGGGTAGAATTGGCGATGCGTTGGGTGCGATTCATTTGGTCGTGTTTACAATTCTTGCAACGTGCACGTTTACAAAGCAGCTGCGTTTTTCATTCGTTAGCTTTCTCCGGTTTTCCGTGGTTTGTGCCGGCTCGTCTGGAATTTCGCTGTTTGCATTGACACTACTCACGAATCGCGTCGTTCACAACGAATACCAAAGGAACTCGGTCCTCTTGAGTATGCAATTGCTAGAAAGTCCGACCGAGCACGCAGTGTATAAGACAGCTACGCCGAATCCGGACCCACTACGTCCAGATGAATCGTTGCTCGAACGTATTCGGCGACGAGGTAAAATTCGAGTCGGCTACAACGAGGACAAGCTTCCGTTCGCGTTTTTTAATTCCCGCGGTGATTTGGTCGGCTACGATGTCGAAATGGCGCACGTGTTGGCTAATGATCTCAATGTCGCAATTGAATTCGTTCAGTTTGACCGACATACGCTGGCGAAACAACTTGCGGACGACGACTTCGACGTCGTGATGTCTGGCTTAGTCGGTACGCTGGAACGATCCGAAGACATGTCGCATACTGACCCGTACATGGACGTAACGCTTGGACTGGTAGTGCCCGACTACGATGTTCGTCGTTTCCGGTCACTAGAAACACTTCGTACGATTCCAGGTTTGCGAATTGGGTTTATTGACCTGAGTCGTGGATTTGTGCAGAGATTGGCGGAAGCGTTGCCGAATGCCGAATTAGAGGAATTGCCGACGATTCAAGAGTACTTTGACGGTACGACGAGCGTCGACGCGCTGCTGGTAAGCGCAGAAAGTGGATCGGCTTATAGTCTGCTCTATCCCGAATATGAAGTCGTGCTTCCGATGGAGCCCACGGTCACGCTCCCATTGTTTTATGCCGTCGGCAATCGTGATGCGGAAATGCGTGAGTATATGGAGCACTGGGTCGAGCTGAAACGGCGTGACGGAACGATGGAAGAATCGTACGCCCATTGGATTCTAGGTAAGACCACGTCTTCAGCCGAACCTCGCTGGTGCGTCATACGCAATGTCCTTCGTTGAGTCGATTAGTAACTCAAGCGACGAACCAATCCACAAGTTGTGACAATAAGTTGGCTATGCACATTCTGAAGCTCTAACAAACAAGGTCCGACTTTCGCGGGGGCTTCGTACGAAACAGTGGGCGAAAAACGTTAGGTTTCAGTTGGTCGGTGTCTGCATGAGCCCCTCGGGAAGCCGAACAACAAAGCCAGCTGAGAGGCGCAGCGTTTTTGAAGTGGTCCGGCTCCGTCATCCTTTCAGCCGTCGGGCCCATGCGCTTCGCTCGTTCTCGCTTCGCCGAGGTGAGCCCCGATGGCTGAAAGGACGACGAAGCCTGCTCGACAATTTGTCAAGGGAGGATCGAATACAACCTGCAATCCGTCCGCGCCTACTTGCTGCGTGAAGACTTTCAGCGACTCTGGGCCTATCAATCGCCCGCCTGGGCCAGCCGCTTCCTGAACACATGGTGTACCAGGACAATGCGATCCAAAATCGAACCGATGAAGACCGTCGCCAAGACAATCCGCAGACACCACGACCTGATACTCAACTGGTTCCACGCCAAGGGTGAGATCTCCGCAGGTGTCGTCGAGGGTTTCAACAACAAGGCAAAACAGGCTACCAGAAAAGCATACGGATTCCGGACCTTCCGAGTGGCAGAAGTCGCTCTCTATCACACCTAGGCAAAGCTTCCAGAGCCAAACTTCTCCCACGAATTCTTTTGACGAGGCCCAAAAGAGAACTTGGACGATGGCTTGTGGAATCAGCCTTTCGATCACGTTTAGCCGATTAACCTTAAGACGGGGCGAGCAAACGCTGACCACCATCGAGTTTTGCGATGGTCTTTCGTCGCACTGGTTGCGGGCGATAAGTGCCATCGAGAAGGTGCTGCTTGATCTGTGGCCATCGGGCTCGAAACCAGTCTGGGAACGCCGTGATCGTGACGCCGTCAAAGCACGACCCACGTTCGGCGCGTTCGGCGTGTGGCCGCCCCAGAGTTTGCTTTCACTTGTTTCCAGGCTCGCTCGATATTGGCTGGATCGACAACCGCTTCCATCAAAGGCTTTTCTTCTGGAAACAAACTCAAGGCTGGCTGCTCGAACTGCGCCGTTGCGGTTCGTCCCTGGAGGGATAATGAACTTGTCGTCTCGGCGCGTGCGTCTGCAGAAGAATGCGGACTTGGCGCCGAGGTGTTCGCTCACATCGAGTTGCTCGATGACTCCTCCTTGTTCTTCATCGTTCGGTCCTTCCCGTCTCGATTGGCATTCGAGGTTCGGTAGTATGACCTCTGCTGACTCCTGCCTCGCCCGTCGCGGATCGCTCCGCGGCGTTCCCGCCTTTCAGGCAAGCCTTACTCACGGGAGCGGGGCAGGTCTCCCCGGATAAGCGCGTGATGTTTCGCTGCACAAGCCCGCCGTTTACCTGTCCGACCGACTGGGGACGGCTTCGTGATGTGGTGCTCACTCGCCTGGCCGAACCGGCCTTGTACGGCGTTTCTGTTCGTGGCCTCGCAGCTTGGACGAGAACGTGTCCGGGTGGCGATGGACAGACCCGGCGCTTACGCACACGTTCGCAGGCTTCCTCCCCACGGTCGGTCGCCCTCCCGCAGTTGCCCTCGTCTCGTACTTCCCTCTCGGAGCGGTTCATTTGGTATACTGACCTCCGACAGCTTCCAGTCTCGTACAGGGGACTTTCACCCCACAACATCACGCCCATGCCGGGCGTACACCAGGCCGTCAACCGGAGCGGCCGA
>JAGQPC010000262.1 GCA_020426925.1 Planctomycetales bacterium
GTGTTTCGGGAATAGCCGACCGCTCCCGTCAAAAACTGGGTCGTTCCATTTACCCAGGTTTCAGCTGAACCAAAGAGGAACGATCCATGTCTAGCAAAACGTCTCGTGATCCGTACGAGCCCTGGCTGCAGAAATCGAGTGGCTGGTGGTGTAAGAAGGTCGGCGGCAAACTCGAGTACCTCGCCAAAGACTACAAAGCAGCCAAACACAAACTTTCTCAGCTTGTCCATGCTGCACAAGCTAATTCGTTGACCAGGGACTGGCTTGAAGCCCCGTTTTCCAATCTTGCCGACGAATATCTTGAGGACGTCAATGCGAGGAGAGCACCCGCCACTTATTCCGGCTATCGGTATCAGCTGGTGCGTGCGATGAAAATCCTTGGGGTTTCCATCAGGGTACGAGAGCTCAAGCGCATTCATCTTGCCAAAATCGAGCAGCAGATGACCGGCAAATTCAGCCCGGCCACAATACGAGATACGATCGCCGTCGTTCAGCAAGTTTTTAATTGGGCCGTCCGCAATGACTTGCTGGAAAAGAATCCGCTTGTCGGCTACCAGAAGCCTGTCTCTCTGGGGCGGAGTCGCATTATGACGGATGATGAGTTCCAAGCGTTGCTCGATGCCGCCGATTTGTCGTTTCAACGCTTTTTGCTGGCGTTGCGACTGACGGGGTGTCGTCCAGGTGAAGTTCGGAATCTTACGTGGGACATGGTTGATTTGAACGACGGACTGTGGATTCTGCGAAAGCACAAAACTGTAACGATGCAGCGGACACCAGCTCCTCGGATCATCCCGATGCCTGAAAAGCTCGAAATCCTTTGCCGTGAACTGGCTAAGGCAGCTCACAAGCCATCTGACCACGTCTTTGTCAATCAACATGGCAAACCTTATTCGAAGGATTGCGTCGTTCGCAAAATGGCGCGACTTCGAACCAAAGCAGGAATCAAAAAGAAGGCTGGAGAGAACATTATTTGCTACACCAACCGGCACACCTATGCCACAAATGCCATTGGCCGTGTTAGTGACACGGAATTGGCCGAGTTGATGGGGCACACGTCTACAGAGACATTGCGTCGGTACTTGCATCTTGACGCTACTCGCTTGCGGGAGATTCAGAAACGTGCTCAGGGTTAAACTCGGGAAAGTGTCGCAGGTGACCATCGCCAGTCCTTCGTGGCTTCGGCAATGGTGCAGCATCAACGGGCGGTGCAATGGTTTGCCACCGCTCCTCAGCCGCCATTATCGACGTGAGTGGTATCTTGAGTGTTTCGCCATACTTTCCAGCGGACGGAATGCAGAATGCTCCTGGAAGATGCCCGCCATCAACAAGCTGGCGAACGCGATCACGGCCGATGCCCCATCGTTTTGCCACCTGGCCAACCGAAAGAGCTTGTTTGTCATCAACCTTTCGATGCATCGATCTACCTCAAAGGTAATCGCACTGCTCTCGTCCTACCGAGCAAACCTCCTGCGTTGTGCTTGCCAACAAAAAAACCGCTGCAACATACGTTCAACAAAAACGCATGCGGCAACGGCTTCATATACAAACAGTGCTCGCGTGACCAAGTGTCATTATTACTTTCAACATGACAGAGTCAATAATTGCGCTACACTGATGTTTCATGACACGGACTCGGAGGCCGAAAACATTGGATGCCGCACCCAGAAAAGAGCTCGGCGAGAACGGCTACGCAAAGCCGAGAATGGCTACGGTCGCCTTGGAATACTCCAGCGACTTCGGAGGTTCTAGCAGCAGGCTATTCCGTTTTACCAAGACCAAGATGGTCGGTGAAAACGGGCTGACAAAAACCTCCGAAGTCGCCGGAAGCGACCGAACAACTCAAACGCTCGAAAAAGCTACTCGCCAAGAGCTATGACAAAAGCTAAGAAGAAAACAAGCGACTTCAAACTTCAGCCGCACCACGTGCGGCTGCTGGCGTTTTGCTATTTGACGCCCTATCTGACGCGAGACATTTTTCAACGGTCATTCCCAAATGAACTAAAGAGCCGCTCGACAGCCCACAACCAACTCAAAAAGCTCGTTGACGCTGGATATCTCAAGGCGACTCGCGACAGCGTTAACGAGCCACTGATTTACACAATTACGCCGAAATCGATCAAAGTGCTCAACCGCACCCGTCCAGCGGACAACCAACTCCCGCCGGTTCGCGACGAAACTGCCAAAACGTGGCGACTCAAACACGAGATCGGTATCTCTGAATTTCAGTCCGATGTCAGACTGGCGGCACAACAACGAGCAGACCTCGACATCCGCTTCTTTGAACGCCGGTATTTTCAAGACGCGAAACAAAAACACTTCAGTTACCGCAATGCAAGTGGGGGAGTGAGCAAGATCCGACCGGATCTTGGTTTTCTGGCCCAGTTCAACCAGCAACACTTGCTCTTTCACGCGTTTGAGTACGATCGCGGCACCGAAGACGGCAACGTCGTCCTCAAGAAAATGGAAAACTACGACACCTGGTTCGTCAGCGCGGGGCAGCAGTACCTCTTTGACCTCTACACCCGTCACGGGGCCACTAAGCCACGCCCTTCGTATCGTCGTCTTATCGTGACAACGCATCGTCCGGAAAAAGACGCCGACGACCACGATCGACTGTGCAAGCTGATCACTCACTTGATGCAGTTGCCTGCAGAGACCCGCGCCAACATATTCTTGACGACGGACGAACTCATTGTGCAGCACCGTAATGACGAACAACCACTTGCAGCTCCACTGTGGATCGCTCTTAAATTCACACGGTCATGGAGCAGGTCGTTTGAGCAGCTGCAATGTGAACTGGATTCGAAACCGCTGTCTGCCGGTAGCCGAACGAAGCGTCTCTACGCATGGACTCGCGAGCGAGTTACGTCACTCGCGAAGCTTTCTCTTTTTCCTCCGCCTAAGTAGGCAGTTGTTGACATTCCATTGCTGGGTGCATCGTTGGGAAGCGCCCACAATTCAAGTCGATGGCATCGTATCGGCGGACATGCGTGCATTCTGTTTCTGTCGCAAAAAGCTCGGTCAACGCAGTGTCCAGAGATTTGTGGTGCAACTGCAGCCGCTTGTTGGCTAGAATGCAGGGCGACAATTTGACGTGACGCGTGTGCGTCTGGTTTTTTGCTACACCACAAATCGCCAAACCGAGGGTCGAAGACTCTCACTACCAGGTAGCAGATCCACCGAGCACGCTCCCTTAGGGAGCGTTGGCTCAGGTTCTGTACCTGGTGCCCTTTGGCGAGGGTGTGGTGTGCAGACTTGTGTTCAACGCTCTTTTTTTTTGGGAGAAGTCGTCATGACTGCAACATTGTTTACTGCCCTCGCTATCCTCGGAGCTCACGGACGAATTCAAGCTGAAGGGCCGGTCGCTAACGTCACCGGAGATGGGTGTTTCGAGTTCCTTGGTCAGCCATACACGATTGATCTGTTGCACTACAAGGATCGATCGCTACGAGTGATTGGGACCACTCACCTGAAGGATCAGGTGCTATGGGATTACTTGTACCTGAGCGGCGCAAGTATTTCTGAGGACGAGTTCTGGTGGGGGAACACGCATCTTACGGGAACACGAGGTTCGATTGATGCCAAATTGGGTGACGGACGCCGGTGCGACGTAACCGTCGAATCGTGGACGACGTTCGACCACACAGACTTAGTCGTCGGTGACGTCAGCGGTGATGGTGTATTCAACAGTCACGACCTAGTTGAGATGTTCATTGCCGGCGAGTACGAAGACCGCATTGCCAAGAATTCAAAATGGACGGAAGGAGACTTTACCTTCGATCTAGAATTCAGCTCTGACGATCTGGTGGTGATGTTTCGAGAAAGTCGCTACGCCGATGCAGCGAATGTAGCGAACGTCCCCGAACCAGGCTGTAGTGGCCTGCTCATTCTCAGTATTGCCATCGCATCATGGCTTCGACGGGCTGCCAATACATTGTCATAGGTCAACTGCAGCAACCTTGGCCGCCGCTACAGGAACCTGCGGCGGCCAAGTGACACGCAATCCGGAAGCATTGCATTTTATGGCAGTCTCCCGCACGATGGAGGATATGACTGAAGAGCCCACTATCCGCGAGATCCGCACAGACGATGATGAACCTGCCACGAAAGGTCTCGTACGCGACGAAATCGATAAACTGGCTCAGGCGACTCAGCACGGATTTGACGAACTGCGTGGCGACATGGCGACGATGAAGGACGAGCTCCGATCTGAGATGCACGAAATCAAAGCGGAACTACGTTCGGAGATGATCAACATCAGAGACGAACTTCGCAGCGAGATGTCGGCTATGAAAAGCGAACTTCGCGCTGAGATGGCTGACATGAAAGACGAAATTCGTAGCGAGATGTCCGAGGTGAAGGACGAAATTATTAACGAGTTCAAAGTCGTCGCAGAAAACATTCATCAAGACGTTGCTGGAGCCAATCGCGATGAAATTACGTTCATCAAAGATCAGCAGCTGCCGGATCATGAAGCGAGACTACGAACTCTCGAAGAGCAAGCGGAGATTGCAGTAGGCCCACGCGTCTAGCCCGTTAGATCAAACTGGCTGCCCGCGATACTCCGACAACGCTTTGGTCAAGTCGCCCAATACTTCTTCGTAGTATCTGACGTCCGGGAAATCTGTATTTCCCGCGAGATACTCTGCGTTGAGAACGTCAGCCAATGCGTCGATTGCCGATTCGGCGGCGGCAACCAGTTGTTTTTCTTGCGTGCTCATGGTGCTAAATAGTTAATGATCTTTACTATCAGGGTGCCGGAAATAGCAACAAAATGCAAGGGGATTTTGGCGCTACTAAGCCACAAATCCGCGGTCATGCAACGTAGTCGTCCCAGGCATTCCAATCTTCTTCGCGTGGTTCAGGTGGCGTCGTATCAGCAGGCGATTTAGCAGCAGAGACTGGCTTTGCGGCTGAGGGTTTCGGTGCCGCGGGTGTTGCTGACGTTTTGGGACGCGTCTGGAACAGTGCTTCCACCTCAGCCCTTGGCTTGGCGTAATACCTCCTGGATCTAGCCACAATCACCTGTGACATGCTCTTGTCACTTGTCGGAGGCGGGGGATAGGTCTCGAGATT
>JAGQPC010000263.1 GCA_020426925.1 Planctomycetales bacterium
TGAACCGGAAACGCCGAGCTCCAATCAACCGGTTACCATCACGATCAAGGTGACCGATGACGATGGAATCCGCGACGTTCAGCTTGAATATCAGATTGTCGAACCAGGTAGCTACATTCGACTGACCGATGACGAGTACGCGACGAACTGGACGACGATCGCAATGCACGACGACGGATTGGCGGGCGACGCGTCTGCTGGCGATGGCGTTTTCTCGGTGACCATGCCCGGCGACATGCAGCAACACCGCCGACTCATTCGTTATCGGATCACCGCTGCCGATGCGATCGGCAATAGTATTCGCGGGCCCTACGACGATGACCCATCTCCGAACTTCGCGTACTTCGTGTACGACGGCGTTCCCGATTGGACGGGAGCTGATCGTCCTGGTGTGACGGAGCCGGTCACGTATGCTTCCGACGTCATGGACTCACTGCCTGCCTACCATTTGATCGCCGATGAAACCGACGTCACCAACAGCCAATACGTGCAGCGGTTCAATAACCGGCGTTTCAAAGGGACTCTGTACTACGACGGTGTTGTTTATGACCACATGGAATTCAAGAACCGTGGTCAGAACTCAACCTATGTAACGGGAAAAAATAAATGGAAGTTGTTCTTCAATCGCGGTCATGAATTCCAAATCCGAGACGACTATGGAAACAAATGGTCTGCTCCAATTCGTAAATTGAATCTGGGAACGGCGGCTAGTCCTTGGGCTCGACCCAATCGAGGACTGGCGGGCATGGACGAAGCTCTCGCTTTTAAGTTCTTCAATTTGGCAGGTGTGTCGGCGCCGAACATCAGTGCGTTTCAACTGCGAGTCGTCGATGATGCGGTCGAAGCCGATCCTGACAGCCAATACAACGGCGATCTGTGGGGATTGTATTTGGCGTTTGAAGATCCCGGCGGCCGATTCTTGGATGAGCACGGTTTGCCCGACGGCAATTTGTTCCGCATGCAAGGTGGCACGGGAGACTTGCGTCACCAAGGGCTGGGGTTGCCAGGAAACCGATCCGATTTGAGAGACTTCATCAGCGGGCGAACGGGATACGCGAAACGCAATCCGGTGCAGCCCGTTGAGTGGTGGCGTGAAAACGTCGATCTCGAAAGTTACTACAGCTACCGCGCCGTCATCGAGGCGGTTAATCATTCGGATTTGCGAGACAAAGAGAACTCATTGCAGTTCTACAATTCGGAAACTGGAAAATGGACGCAACTGCCTTGGGATCTCGATTTGTTGTACGAGGAGTTTGATCGCTGGGGACCCGACGGAGTGCAAAACGCGTCGATTTTGGAGCAATTCCGTCTGTCGCTGGAACACGATGAAATCAATATCGAGTTTCAAGCTCGCCTGAGGGAGATGCAGGACCTGCTGTTCAACAGCGATCAAGCTTGGCAAGCCGTCGAGGAATACGCTCGCTACGTCGAACCGTTTGCTGCAATCGATCGTGCCATGTGGGATTACAATCCGAGAACGAGCTCGATTCATCGTGGGTACTTTTATCGTTCTCCGGCACCGTATCACGGTGGTGCAAATGGGCTCGTCCGCCGCGAGTTAACATCGCCCGACTTCGAAGGAATGGTGAACTGGGTAAAGGAGTTCATTGTTGATGGAGGTTTTGGTGGAGACCAACTTCGCGTTCTGCACACCGACGCCGATATCCCTGCGACGCCTACGATCACTGCATTGTCGCCGCCAGAATTTCCCATCGCGAATTTGAGTTTTCAAACGTCTGCATTCAGCGATCCACAAGGAGCTGGTTCTTTCCAGGCAATGCAATGGCGTATTGGCGAGGTGACCGATCCGAACGCGCCATCGTATGATCCGAGCGTTCCTGTTCACTATGAAGTGACGTCTGTTTGGGAGAGCGGATCCTTGGATGCGTTCGATGACACAATTACTATCGATCCCAGCGCGCTACAAGTCGGCCACGCCTATCGAGCACGCGTGCGGATGCAAGACAACACGGGCCGATGGAGCCATTGGTCTGAACCGGTCCAGTTCATCCCGACGCCTGGAAGCTCTGACATCACAAACTTCTTGCGAATTAGTGAGGTCCACTATCACCCGGCAGATCCGTCAGCCGACGAAATCGCTGCAGGCTTCACCAATAGCGATGAATTCGAATTCATCGAGCTGATCAACATTGGATCTGAAACGATCGAACTAGCCGGAGCTTCGCTTGCGATTGTTGACAACGATGGCAACGAAGAAGGAGTCAGCTTTACGTTTGCGGACGCTATCACAAACACGTTGGGTCCTGGCGAGCGGACTGTTGTCGTTGAAAACATGGACGCTTTTGTTTTTCGTTATGGCAACAACAGGTCTATCGCGGGGCAGTGGAGCGGGCGGCTCAACAACGCTGGCGAAATGATTACGCTTGCCGCTTATGGCGAGCCGTTTTTGCAATTCAGGTACGACGACGCGTGGTACCCAGCGACTGATGGTGACGGTTCATCGCTAGAGTTTATCGATCCCACAGTTCCTGATTTGAGTGCTTGGACTCAGCGCGAGAATTGGCGAGCAAGCCGTCAAACTGGCGGCACGCCCGGACTTCCATCTTCCATTCCTGGCGATGCCAATCACGACGGACTGTTCAATTCGCAAGACCTCGTCCAGATTTTCCAAGCTGCTGAATACGAGGATGACGTGCCGGGCAACTCCACATGGGAAGAAGGGGACTGGGACGGAGATGGCGATTTTACTACAAGCGATTTAGTGTTCGCGTTCCA
>JAGQPC010000264.1 GCA_020426925.1 Planctomycetales bacterium
CATACGGGCTCGCGCCCAACGCCAATGGATCGGCCACCGTCACCGTTTCCGTCATGGACTCTGGAGGAACCGACAACGGCGGAGATGATACTTCGCCCGATCAAACGTTTGGCATCCACGTCGCCGCCGTCAATGACGAACCAACCGTTTCAGTTGATGTCGGTTTAGTTACTGTCAACGAAGGCACGTCGGCTACAAATGCCGGCAGCTTCAATGATATCGACACCGGTGATCTCGTTGCGATCAGCGCGTCAGTCGGCTCGATCACTTTTCAAGATATTGGAAATAGTGGGACGTGGGCTTGGCAGTTCGATTCCACAGATGGCCCCGCTCAGAGCCAGCTCGTGACGGTCACGGCTGACGATGGTCATGGTGGCGTTACGCATGCTACTTTCCAGCTTGACGTGCAAAACGTAGCTCCAGTCGCCACCTTCTCCAACGATGGTCCAGTTGACGAAGGATCTAGTTTCAATTTATCGCTTTCTGCACCGTTTGATCCTTCGGTCGCCGATACGACAGCGGGTTTTGAATACGCGTTCGATTGCGACGATGGAAGTGGCTTGAGTGCTTTCTCTACAACCAACACTGCGGTATGCACCACCGACGATGACGCGGTTCGCGCCGTTGTGGGTCAGATTCGAGATAAAGACGGAGGCGTCACCGAGTACGAATCGGACGTGGTCGTCAATAACGTACCGCCGACGATCGAGTCATTGGCTGGCCCGAGCGAACCCGTTGACATCAACGCGCAACCTGTTTCGATCGAACTTGCATTCAGCGATCCGGGTTCGGCCGATACGCATGATGTTACTATTGATTGGAATAACGATGGCACGCCGGACGAAACGCTCAACAATGTCACCAGCCCGGTTTCCATACCACACTCTTATGCGGAGCCAGGCGTCTACGAAGTTAACGCCATGGTCACGGATGATGATGGCGGCGTTGCTTCCGCAATATATCAGTTCATTGTCATCTACGATCCGGCTGGAGGCTTTGTCACCGGTGGCGGCTGGATCGATTCGCCCGCAGGAGCATGCTCATTCGAAAGCTGCGACGCCGATACGACCGGTAAAGCGAATTTTGGATTTGTCTCCAAGTACAAAAATGGAGCAACGGTTCCTTCTGGCGAAACCGAATTCCAATTCAAAGCGGGCGGCCTCAACTTGCACTCGACATCACACGACTGGTTGGTCATTGCGGGCAGCAAGGCGATGTACAAGGGAGACGCAACAGTCAATGGCGTACCTGGTTACTCGTTCCAAATCAACGCCATCGACGGGAATCTTCAGGGCGGTGACGGAGTTGATAAGTTCCGCATCAAAATCAAGGAAGCGGGCGGAGGTGTAATCTACGACAACCAAGTTGGCTGTGCAGATCAAGGCGACAACGCCGATCCGTGTACGTCAATCGGCGGTGGAAACATTAAAATCCACAAAGCGAATCAAGCCGCTGCGGCAATGGCGGTGTTCCAAGCCGGCGACTTCAACTTTGATGGCCTGGTCACTTTTGAGGATTACCTTGCCGTGGCTGACAACTTTGGCACCACCGATGCGTCCGAGTCACGTTACGACATCGATCGCAATGGCACCGTCGACTTCGCCGATTTTCTTTTGCTGCTACGGACTCATCGTGACCAATCACACGCGGTGGACATGAATTTAAATGCCATCGCTGTCGATGCAATTTTCGGTGAGAGAATCTACGCTACCACGCACGAAGAGCAAAGCGTCACGAGCCCGAAAGCCGTTCTGTTGGGCGCCTACCGAGAAATCGGTCGGTGATACGTTTGTGCGTGCGCTACGAGGATCCACCCATTCAAAGTACGGAGCCACGTAAACTGTTTGATCGCAAGCTGGAAGCTTACGGCACTATGATGCCGCTTTCAAATTGGTGTGCGGGCGTTTTGCCACGGTGCGGCACGCAACTAACGTTTCCAAGTAACCTTCTTGCGTTACTTTTGCGTCTTGGTTCAGTAGCGATCGCTTCCAGATGACTCTTCCGCGTTTCCGACCGTGCCGACTGAGCTCTGTGACCCGGGTGATGACGTGGACCCGATCGCCGAAATACACAGGATGGAGAAATGACCACTCCTTGACGCCAACAAACGCGACGGTGTTCATTGCAGGCTTCTTGCTACTCAGTCCTGCCACAAACGAAAGCCCCAATAAGCCATGCGCGATTGGTTGGCCGAATGGGGTCTCCTTTGCAAATTCCGGGTCCGTGTGAAGCCGATCAAAATCGCCAGTGAGATCCGCGAACTTTGCTACATCTTCAGCTGTCACGAGTCGTTCGTCGCTTTTCCACTCGTCACCGACCGACAGATCTTCAAATGACAGCAGCTCAGACATGATTTCACTCGTGGGAATCTACTAGTTCGGAAGTCATATCAACAAAACAGAACGAAAGCGATCCTCGCTGGAAAGTCTCCGTAATCGACTCAAAAGGATCTCATAACCCGTGTTCAGTATCAATGGCAACCAAAAATTGTGCGGCTAGAAATCGGAACCCCTGGGAATACGTCCCGATCACGTAAACTTTTCTGTCAATACAATGAATCGCTGGATGTGCTGGCAGATCGCGGAAGCTGCGTTTCAGCCGGTGCAATCGGCCTAACGCACAACGAAGTTCTCCGAAGCTGCGTGATTGTGCAACAGCATTCACACTCTGGCGATTGCTTTGCCGATCTTCGAAAAGCGTCGTAGCAGAAGGATCGCTGCGCGCGGCAAAACATGACGTTTGCCAAAGATTTATCGATCACGGATGATTCAGGAGCAGAGCATTGAAACGCATACGGTTCTGGCTCGCTATTCTCATTTGCGCCGCTTCAACGATCACGGCGCATGCTGGGAGCATTTACGACGCACCTCAATCCGCGCCATTATTTCGGTCTTACTTTGAATCAGCCGGGCGGATCGGCAACGAGCAGTCCATGGTTCAGGGCGACCTGTTCCTGACAACTCTGCAAACCGACACGAGTCTGCTGTACGTCGACCTGCGCACGAATTACGTAGACTCCGATAAATACGAAGGCAATTTTGGTCTTGGTTGGCGAGGGATCGTCGACGACAGCTACATCTTTGGCATGTACGGGTACTTTGACCGCACTCGATCGGCGCTAGAGAATTATTTTTCGCAAGGCACATTCGGCATGGAATTCATGTCCAACGAATGGGACTTTCGAGCCAATGGATATTTTCCGCAAACCGGCGGCGAGCGATCGGGCACTTCCATCGCGGTGTTCAATGGAACGAACTTCATCGTTTCAACTCCGTTTGAATACGCATATTACGGAACGGATCTTGAAATCGGAAAACTGCTGGCGAGTACAACCGACGGCGGCGTCGAGCTCCGTGCGTTTCTGACGGGATACTATTTCGACCGCGACATTCCCGCGTTTGAAGAGATCGCCGGCGGCCGCGTGCGTTTCGAAATGCGCATGTACGACCTTGACTGGCTGGGCCCAGGATCGCGCGTCATGCTGGGCGCTCAATACCAGTACGACGACTACAACGAGAGCGTAACTAGCGGTCTGGTGACGGTTCGAATTCCGTTCGGTGCCGCGCAACGTACGCCATATGGGCTTCAACGTCGGATGCTGGATACGATCGTTCGAGACAACGACATCGTCACTCGCCGAGGAACGCTACGAGAGCGCGGACTCGATCCCGAGACAAACAATCCGTTTCCAAGAAGCATCGTTGTCGACGGAAGCACGAACGCTGTCGCCCAAGTTGCTGCCGCGCAGCCGAACACAATGATCGTCGTCAATGGCGACCAAGGGTTGGTGAATGTTGCGGCTCCGTTGGTACTCAAAGACGGCCAGATCTTGCGTTCAGCTGGATTCCAGGTCCTAGGCGAGCAAACGAAGCGACTGGCAACGTTCGGCAGCGCGGGTACGCTGGTCGGAACCAACGCCACTCAAAACGTCATTGTCCTTGCGAACAATGTTGAGCTGCGTGACCTGACCGTGATGGGCGGCCTCAACAGCGTATTTGGCAACGGTGTCACATCGGTCGAGATCCACGACAACACGTTCTTGTCAGCAGCTCAAACCGGGATCATGACTTTGGGGCTCAGCCGAGCCGAAATCATGCGGAACGTGATCGACCAAGGCGTTAGCTTTGACGAGTTCCGAGGCACAGTATCTCAAAACTCGATCGATGCCAACGCCCTATTTGGGATCAACGCGACCAGCTTGAACGGCGTGGTCGCCAGCAACATCATCTCTGGCAATGCAGCCGTCGGTGCAAGCATAACGACGATGACCAGCGGCAGTTTCTCGGACAACCAATTCACCGGGACAGTTGGCGACGGCGTCACGATCAATTCATTCAACTCGGGAACGTTTGATAACAACCAGTTCACCAATGTCACGAACCGAGGTGTAGCGATTGCGTCGATGGCTGGTGGAACGATCAGTAACACAGATATTCAAGGCACGCCCGTAACCGGAATCGCGATTACTACGATGAGCGGCGGCACGTTGACGGAGAACGTCGTGTCAAATGCAACGCAAGACGCATTCGCAGTCGGCACGCTTAGCGGTGGAACGATCGACTTGAACGTCGCGTCGTCATCAGGCCAGCACGGCTTCAACATCGGCACGTTCCTGTCAGGCAACGTCACGACAAACGTCGCCACAGGAAACGCTGGCAGCGGTTTCGAATTCGGCTTGCTGAACAGCAATATCGTGGACGGCGACATCAGCGGGAACCGAGCCACGGGTAACGGCGTCGGTTTCAACATCGCTTCGATCATCGGGTCCCCCACGATTTCTCAGAACACAGCGAACAGCAATATCGGCGCCGGATTCGTCGTCGCCTCTGCAACCGGAGCGATGCAGTTCGACAGCAATGTGGCAAACAACAACGGCGGCGTCGGATTCTCGCTGCCGACGATCGCAAACGGATTTGTCACTTCAAATACGGCTAACAGCAACGCTGGTGCGGGGATGACCATCGCAGCGATTACCAACGGATCAATTACTGGAAATAGCTTCGCGAGCAACGGAGCCGGCGGTTTGGTTATCGGCAATATCAACGTCGGTTCGGTCAGCAACAACACTGCGACCGGCAACACCGGTGCGGGCATCACGATGGGCGTTTTGAACAACGGTTCGTTTAACGGCAACACGTCGACCGGCAACACCGGACACGGCTTCAGCATCGTCGACTTCGACTTTGGTACGATGAGCAACAACACGGCCGACGCCAACGGTGGAGACGGTTTCAACTTTGCAGAGTTTACGAACGGAACGCTCAGTGCCAGCTCAGCAAGCAATAACACAGGCAACGGTTTCTTCGTAGCGACCTACGACGGAGGCATTCTGTCAGACATCAACGGCAACACGGCTGACAGCAACGGCGTGGACGGATTCAACATCGGTTCCATCGGCGGTTGGAGCGGTGGTGCAATGACCTCGAACGTGTCGACAGACAATGTTGGCTTTGGTTACAACATCCAAAATCGCACCGGTGGAACCGCCGTTGGCAACACCGCCACTGGAAACGCCGACAACACGCTGCCGTAAAGACCGGCGCTGCTAGAAACGTGATGGTGCAGGACTGATGCTGGCTCTCGCAGGATGTTCAGTAGTGGAAGTTGCCAAACTTCCCCTTTGCGTGAGCCAACCGTATCACCTGACATTGCGTCGGCTTCAGGGATCTTTAGCAAGATCCACTATTGTGCTGCGAGCCACTTGCTCGTCATGCCACGTAGGTCCGCGGCTCTCGAATTGAATGAATGCGTGCGCCGACTTCAGCGGCAACGTATGACAAGTCGAGCTCGCGGGCGGATGCGACATAGGTTCCCGCTTGAAACGCAAACGTAAGATCGCTCGAATCGAAGTCTCCGTCGCCGTTCCAGTCACCTTCAACGAACGTCGAATTGTTCACGAACCTGTCTTCGTACTCGACGCTGCGAAAAACCATCACTAAATCGGCGGAGTTGAAAACGCCATCGTTGTTGGAATCACCGACGACTCTCCGTTCATAAAAGATCCCGTCGTAAAACGCGTCGATGTCTCCATCTCCGTCAAAGTCACCAGTCGCGGAGTTGGTCGGTGCGATGTTGTGAATTGGTTCTGCCAACACGAATCGCCCTCCATCGCTAGTCCATACGTTGCGATACGCATCGATGTCAATATCACCGTCAAGGTCGCGATCGCTAGGCACGACAAAGGCGACCTCTGGTAGCGATTGACGCATGCGGAAAGTATTGTCGTGCCATTCGTATATGTCGAGATCGTACGTCGGAAAGGGATTCGCGGAAAGCAACTCATCGACACTGTCGCCATCAATGTCGGCGAACAGAATGCGATCACCAAGTTGGATTGGTAGTTCTCGCAGGACGTAATCGTCTTCAGCTCGTTGAAATAGGAATGTACGAATTTGCTGCTGACCAGCTGTCACGAGAAGATCTAAGTCGCCGTCACCGTCTACGTCAGTGCTGTTGATTGACCTAATCCGGCCGGAAACGGACTCAAATGGAAGTGGTTCTGCATTTCCGAAGTCACCTTCTGCATCACGACGTGACCACATCAGTCCATCTTTGCCGCCAACTAGATCAAGCCTTCCGTCAAAATCGATATCAATCAGATCGTAAAGCGAGTACCCGAAGCCTTGAAGCAACACCGACTTATAGCTGCCATCATCGAACAGTCGCACGAGTCCGTCTACTGTTAAAGGATATGTATCCGGAAACTGGGCACGTATCGTCCACCTCAACTCCACAAAGTCATGTTCAATGGCCAATAAATCAATGTCTACGCCAAGGATCATGAATTGTTCATGCAGGAAAGGCCCTTCGATATCGATTGACGTTTTCTTGTGAAAGTTACTGCCACCGTTGTTTTCGTGGACAGTAATTCGTGCGGCACACGCGCGCGAGGGACGACATCCGGACGCTAAGGCAACGGAAATCATGTCCAAGTCGCCGTCCATGTCGATGTCGAATGCATCACTCTTAGACGGAGCGAAATAGCGGCCACCCGTGGCGACGCTGAAGAACTCATTGGCCGCATCGCCGATTTCAGCGTCACCACCTTGCATGACCAGGTTTAATCGAGAATCACCGACGATATCGACGACCGTTTGAATCGGCTTGTCCGATAGAGTTGTTTCCGACCATTGACCGTTGTCGACCGCGGTCAGCAGAACGGATTTCGGGGTCAACGGAGTGCCATCTGGAGTCCATTCGCCAACGATGAAATAGGTCCCGACGACATCTTTGACTCCGTCGTTCGTGAAGTCCTCGTACCACAAGTCGCTCAGCGGAAACTGCAGATTTGTTTCAATTTGATTGGCGAGCGAAAACTTTTCGCCGGTGCCGTCATTCTGCAAGAACAGAATCGATGAGCCATCGCCGAGAATCACATCGGCAATGCCGTCGTCGTTGATGTCTGACGTTTGAATCGAAGTGGCTTCGCCGGTCGTGGAGATTGTCGTTCTCAGCAAAAGCTGATCTTCGACGACGTTGTAGATCTGAGCATTAGCTTCCCACCGCCTGATAACCAGCACTTCTGCGCCGGGCTGTGAATCCAATTCTGCCACAACGAAACGTGCGCCAAGAATACGTTCGCCAAGCGACCACTTTCGAAACTGAGATCCGCCATCGATGTTTTCGTACCAGCGCGGTCCCAGAAAGTAGTCTAAGTCCAATAGATCTAGATCTCCGTCGCCATCCAAATCTGCGATCTCGCAATCGAATCGGCTCGTTTCGTCGATCAATCTTGGTGAGCCAAAGTAGGTCGAGTCATCGAGGTTCTCAAACCAAACAACTCTTGCCGACACAGAATAGTTGGCAATAACGTCTTCGTCACCATCTCCGTCGATATCACCGGTGTAGATTCGACCTGCCGAGGAACGTTTGATCAGATCGTCGCGAACGGTGAACTCTCTGCCGCCCTGATTTTCTAACCACGCGAGATTTGGATCGCGGTCAACAAGAATGTCCAAATCGCCATCGTCGTCAACGTCCAGTAGTCCCGCATAGCGAGTTGGTCGTTCGTCAACAGTATGTTCAACTAGGCCAATCGCCGTTAGATACTGTCGATCTTCCAGCGGTTCAAGACGCAGATTCGAGCGCAGCAACGGTCTTCCCCCCCAGTGATTCACGTAGCACAACTGCAACAGAGCGATGGCTCGCTTGTTTAGAAGCCTCATCGTACCGGCAAAACTAAATGCGGGCAAATTATTTCACTGGGCGCGATTGAGAATGATGCTGAGCAGACGATGAATCGCGCTGCTGTTCTTGTAGCGGAAGTTGCTGAAATTCCTTGGCTGCAGTTCCGACGAGCTGAAAGTCCACAGCAAGATCTGCGCGGGTAACTCGGGCGAGCTGAAAGTCCTTGACCAGATCTGTGAGAGCTCCTGTGGCCAATTAAAAATGCCTGGCCAGCACTGTAGGTACACGACCAAGTACGTGATTCCGGCCAGAACCTCGCTCGGCCGCACGCGGATGGTGTTGATCTACGAAGATTTCGAAATGTCGCACACAAGCGCGCCGCACGTTGGAGTTGCGAAACTTGGAATACAGGGGGCGGAGTTGATTTTCGGCAATCCGATCGGAAGCCTTAGTGGCAACGCCCACAGTCGTCGGCGAAAATTGTGGAAGCTGACACGGCACGTTCAGTTTTCGGTATATTGCTGTCG
>JAGQPC010000265.1 GCA_020426925.1 Planctomycetales bacterium
TGCGGATGCTGGTCGAGCAGCTCGGCGCGGGTGACGTGGGCGCAGTAGTCGAGACGGACGAACAGTAAAACACTCATGCGGATCGAGCCAACTCGCATGCGTGATTACACGTCGATCTTTGGGACGCTGCAGCTCGATCGGTACGTTTACGCAAAACGCCCGAGAACGAAAATAGAACACGTTCCGGTGGACGCTCGGTTGGGGCTACCCGGCAAGAGCTGGAACATCGAAGGAATCCAGAGCATGTTAGCACTACGCTGCATCCACCTCGCATGCCAGTGGGAGCACTACGCTAATTTAGAATCGACCAGCAAATGAAAAAATTGTATCCCCAACGTGAAAAACTCCCCACAATCCAATGGAACATCGCCGTGGCGCCGGTTACGCCCGTTCTCGTCCCACAGTTGATACGTGAGATTCATATCAGCTAGGTAAAGATTGCGAGTCTGTTCTTCTGCGAATCGGCCTTTTTGCAGAAACGCCACACAGTCACCAAAGCAAAGCTGGTGAGGATAGCCGACGACAATTTCGATGTCTCTGGCACGAAGACAGCGAGAATAGGCCAACTTGTAGCAGGCTCAAACATGAAGCCTGAAATCATCGAAAGCCCGAACTCGCTGCTACAAGCTGGAACCGACTTTCACGCGAATGCAGTGCATATTCACACAGGAAAGGACGGCGCGGCCCAAGAAACAGTTTAATTATCTCTAGCGAAGAGCCGCAAGATACAGCCAAGAATGTAGTTATTGGACGACCGAACGCGTTACTTGTCCTCAGCCAATGTAGCTTCAATCTCGTCGGACAGCGCCGTGGCGAGATCGGCGCTGGCGCCGACGTGGACGTTGCGGACGATCCCTTCGCGGTCAATGATGACTGTGTGCGGGATTCCTTCGACTCGGTATGATCGTCCAGCGACCAAATCCGCGTCGAGTGCAACAGTAAGGCTATCCCAGTCGTGGCTTGCCAGAAACGTTTTGATATCGTCCGGATCTTCTTGCTGGTTGACGGCGATGAGCACGACGTCGTCGTCAAAGCCTGCGGCGACTTCCATGACTCTAGGGAGTGAGGCAACGCACGGACCACACCACGTCGCCCAAAAGTCGAGCACGACGGTCTTGCCGCGGAGGTCCGAAAGCGAAACCTTTTCGCCATCCAGCATTTCTAGTTCCAGATCGGGGGCGAGTTTGCCTACCATTGGAGACTGAGTCGGGGCAGGTGGCGCTGTTGGATTCAAGAAGTCGGGTAACGCAGGCGGCTCTTTCAATGTCCATGCAATTAGGTCGCTCATCGAACGTTGGAACGTACCCACAACGTTCATTTGCGAAACAACTTGCCAAGGCACTGCGATTCGACCAATCAGCGGCGATTCGCCAATCATCAACCCATCGGTCACTTGAACCGGCTTGATGGCAACACTGCTCCCTCCGTGAAGTTCCAAACTGAACGGTGGAGTCTTCTTTTTGTCGTCTGTGTCACGAAGCGCGATGAGTTCAGCGACTTTGTCGAGCGGAATGGAAATCGTGTCCAGGCGGGCTTTGAAGGTGACGGTGTTGTTGTGTACAGACAGAAGCTGTCCGCGAAGGCTGTCTCCGTTGAATGCTCGTAGAACGTGCGTCGTCGCTTTGGGACGAGCACCCAACCGCCGCGTAAGAAGCCGATTCAAGCGGTCATCG
>JAGQPC010000266.1 GCA_020426925.1 Planctomycetales bacterium
CGAAACATGGAGGCATACTCGCAGCCAATCACGCCGGCCCCGTAAATGCTGATCGAATGAGGCGTCTCTTTCAGTTCCAGAATCGTGTCGCTGTCAAAGACGTGCGGGTGAGAAAAATCGATTTCCGGCGGGCGAAACGGACGCGATCCTGTCGCGATTACGAAGGCGTCCGCTTTCAGGCAGACTCGTCCTTCTTCGTCGTTGCTGACCTCAATTGTTTGTGTGTCCAGAAACCGGGCATGCCCACGATGGATCGGGACCTCGTTCCGATCGTAGAACCCCAGCCGCATGCCAACCTGCTTGTCGATCACCGAACGCGCTGATTTGAGCAGATCGGGAAAGTGAACGATCGAGCTGAGCCGCAGGTCGTGAAATACGCCAGAGTTAATGGCGTTCGTGACCTGGAAGATGGCGAATCGCAGCGCTTTGCTGGGAATGGTGCCGCGGTGGGTGCACGATCCACCAATTCGCGGCATCATTTCCACGGCGGCGACGGACTTTCCCCACTTGGAGGCCTGCATGGCAGCACCTTCGCCACCGGGGCCTGTTCCAATCACCACCACATCGTATTTCAGTTCTTTCATTGGACTTCTGCTATTGGGACGATGTGCCGATGGAAATGTTCCATCAGTACAGCCGTATTCGTATTGGCGCGGATGTTGGCTACGATAGTTTGCCTGAGCCGGTGAAACCGGCAATTTTGGTGCCGGGAGTATTGCGGCGTTGCCAAACTGTGGCAACGGGGTTTATTGAATGCCGTGATCAGCCTCGGCACACGATTCGCGGAATACTGGAAACGACCGCAAACGTGAGTCATGTCTCCGAGATGAAAATGGGAGGCTGCCACGAACCTGCGCAGACCTGCCCGTTTTTCAGCGTCGGATGGTGTTCGATCCGGAGAGGATTTCTTTGTTGCACGAAAACGCACAGGTTGAACTGGATCGATTGGCTGCAGAGGCTGAGCGGGTTCCGGGAGCCAACTGGAAACGCTGGGGGCCGTATCTGGCCGATCGTCAGTGGGGCACCATTCGCGAGGACTATTCGGCCGATGGTCGGGCGTGGTACAGCTTCCCGTACGAACAGGCGACCTGGCGGTCCTATCGCTGGGGCGAAGATGGATTGCTCGGCATCTGTGATCGCCAATGCCGCCTCTGCTTCGCCATCGCCTTGTGGAATGGAAACGATCCACTGCTGAAGGAACGGCTGTTCGGGCTGACTGGTCCGGAAGGGAATCACGGCGAAGACGTCAAAGAGTACTACCATTATCTCGATTCGACGCCTACACATTCGTACGCCAAGGCGTTATATCGATATCCTCACGCCACGTTTCCGTATGAAGAACTCATACGCGAGAATGCCGCACGCACGCTCAACGATCCAGAATTCGAAATCCTCGACACCGGAGTCTTTGACGAAGATCGATACTTCGATGTGCAGATCGAGTACGCGAAGGCATCACCGGATGACGTTCTAGTTCGTATCACGGCAACCAATCGCGGGCCCGAAGAACACTTGCTGCATATCTTGCCGACCGTGTGGTTTCGCAACACATGGATCTGGGGATGTCGTCATGAAGGGTGTTCACTAAAGCCCCGAATCGAACACGTCGACGATCGCACGATCGAAGCGTCGCACGAAACGCTGGAACCATTCTTGTGCCACTTTGGACCACATCCCGATGGCGATAAAGCAAAGTTGCTGTTCACCGAAAACGAAACGAATTCGGAATTACTGTTCGGCACAGAAACCTACACGCCGTATGTGAAAGACGCATTCCATCGCTACGTCGTTAACGGAGAGACAGACGCTGTCAGTACCAAAAACCGCGGAACAAAAGTCGCCGCGAACTACCGGCTGTCGATTCCTGCTGGTGAGTCAACTCATATCTACTTCCGGATGACGATTAAGGATCACGTTCAATCGGATCCGTTTTCCGACGACTTTCAGGCGACTTTTCGCCAGCGAATCGCAGAAGCAGATCAGTTTTATGAGACGGTCATTCCGAAAAACGCGAGCGAGCAACAACGCTTGGTATCGAGGCAAGCGTACGCAGGTTTGTTGTGGACCAAACAGTTCTACCACTATATCGTCGCCGATTGGCTCGTTGGCGATTTGGAAGTCGCTCCGCCTGATGATCAGCGCGCAACCGGTCGTAACCACGATTGGGGACACGTCTATGCGCGAGACGTTTTGTCGATGCCTGACAAATGGGAATATCCGTGGTTCGCGGCGTGGGATTTGGCGTTTCACATGATCCCGATGGCAAAGGTCGATCCCGGATTTGCAAAACAGCAGTTGCTTGTGCTACTGCGCGAATGGTACATGCATCCCAACGGTCAACTACCAGCCTACGAATTCGCGTTCTACGACGTCAATCCACCCGTCCACGCGTGGGCTTGCTATCGCGTCTATCAAATGACAGGCAGCCAGGACAAAGAATTCTTGGCCAAAGCGTTTCAACGATTGCTGTTGAATTTTACGTGGTGGGTCAATCAAGTCGACGTCAACGGCGACAATGTTTTCGCCGGCGGATTCTTGGGATTGGACAACATTGGATTGTTCGATCGCACAGATGGTCTGCCCGAAGGCACGCAGTTGGAGCAGGCTGACGGAACTGCGTGGATGGCGTTCTATTGTGGGACAATGTTGTCTATGTCGTTGGAGTTGGCTCGCGACGATCCGGCCTATGCAGAAATGGCTTCGAAGTTCTTGGACCACTTTGTTCGCATCACAGACGCAATCAACACACTTGAAGGCGACGGATTGTGGCTGGCGGATGAAGGATTCTATTTTGACCATCTTCGAGTCGACGGAAAATGGATTCCGCTGAAAGTGCGATCGCTTGTCGGACTGCTTCCGCTCATCGCGGTCGAAGTCTTGGACGAGGATTTAATCCAACAGCTTCCGACATTTCAACGTCGTTGGGATTGGTTTCTCAAGTATCGTCATGACCTGGCCAAACACATTGCGTTTGCCGCCAAGGACGCAGATCAAAAACGAACACTGCTGGCGATACCGACTCGCAAGAAGCTTGAACAAGTACTTACCGTACTACTCGACGAAACGGAATTCCTGTCTGACTACGGCATTCGCAGCTTGTCGAAAGTCCACGGAGACAAACCGTTTCGTTTGGACGTCCATGGGCAAGAGCACTCGATTGCTTACGTGCCAGGTGTTTCCGATAGTTGGATGTTCGGTGGGAACTCTAATTGGCGAGGCCCGATTTGGTTTCCGGTCAACTATTTGTTGATCGAGGCGATCGAACGCTACTACGAATTCTACGGCGACGATTTGAAGGTCGAATGTCCCGTCGGTTCAGGAACGATGATGACGCTGCGTGAAGTCAGCACCGAACTGAACACTCGACTGACAAAACTGTTTTTACCGTGCGACGAAACGGGCGAACGTCCTTGCGTCAAACGAGAGTCGCGCGAACACGCGAATTGGAATAACGAACTGCTTTTCCACGAGTACTTTCACGGCGAAACGGGCGAAGGATTGGGGGCGAGTCACCAAACTGGTTGGACGGCACTCGTTGCGAACTGCATCGACAAGCTGTTGAATGGAAACGAGGCCTAATGGTTGAGCAGTGACAATGGGTGGTTGCGATTCGGTCAAGCGACGGGCAGAATAATGACGTCCATTCCCCGAATCAAGAACGCATCTCATGCTTGCCAAACTACACACGTTCTCATTGGTGGGTATTAAGGCGCTTCCGGTTGAAGTAGAAGTCGACGTATCTCCGGCGTCGATACCCAAAACGGTCTTGGTCGGATTGCCAGAACAAGCGGTCAAGGAAAGCACGCACCGCGTCGCGCGAGCGATCGTCAATTCGGGATTCATCCGGTGCAGCGATCGCATCGTGATCAATCTTGCACCTGCCGAACTTCCGAAACAGGCCGCTTCATTTGATTTGCCGATCACGCTAGGGATTCTGGCGGGATCGGGCCAGTTTGAATCTGATTTGTTCGAACAATACGGCGTCGTCGGTGAACTGTCGTTAGAAGGAAACACTCGACCGACTCGCGGGGCGCTGTCGATTGCGATTGCCGCCGCAAAGGAGAAGAAGTTGCGCGGACTCGTTGTGCCAGCTTCTAGCGCGGCCGAGGCGGCAGTGGTCGAAGACATCGAAATCATTCCAGTGTCATCGTTGAACGAGGCCGTTGGGTTCTT
>JAGQPC010000267.1 GCA_020426925.1 Planctomycetales bacterium
ACCTTGCGATCGAACCTGGCTTGCTGGTCTCTGGAGCCAATGGCTCAGGCGGCGGATCAAATACGAACGTAGCGCCCACGATCAGCAATCAAACGTTTTCCGTTAACGCCGATGCCGCCGTTTCTACGCTTGTCGGCACAGTTCAAGCCAACGACGCAGATGGCGACGCAATCACCTACGCGATCCTTGCCGGAAATACAAACAACGCGTTTTCGATCGACTCCAGCGGACGACTTCGCATCGCTAATTCAGCATTTGGTGCAACAGGTCAGTACGATTTGACGGTTCGAGCCAGTGACACGGCAGCCAACAATGCGTCGGCCACGGTAACGGTCAACGTAACACCAGCCGCTCCAACAACGACAACGCAAATTGGCGAAGTCGGTCGAGTCTCGATGCGACAACAATCGAAAACGCACTGGCAAACGGTTCGACTTAATCGAACTTACCAAAATCCAGTTGTTATTCTCGGGCCGTTGAGCGCCACAAATCGCACTCCGGCAGTCGTTCGAGTTTCCAATGTCACGTCAAACAGCTTCCGCTGGCAAATCGACGAATGGGACTACTTAGACGGTCCACACAGTCTGGAGGCTGTTAGCTATATGGTCGTCGAAGCTGGCACGCATACACTTTCAGATGGAACGAAACTTATCGCTGGCACAACAACGGCAACGCACGCATCAACGAACGTCGCGCTAACCGGCCTAACGGGAACTCCCGTTGTGCTGTCCACGGTTACGACGGTCAACGGCGGCGCAGCCGTGACGACTCGACTGACAAACGTTAACAGCAACGGATTTAGCGTTCGAGTTCAAGAAGAAGAAGGTGGAGACGGCTTCCACGCTCGAGAATCGATCGCCTATGTCGCCATCGAACAAGGAAGCGGATTCAACAGCGGAAAGCAATTTGAATCCGGCACAACAGCCGCAACTCACGCAAACAAGCAAATCACGTTCGGCTCGACGTTTAGCGCTGCACCTTCAGTATTTGCAAACATCCAGACGACAAGTGGAGCCGACACGTCGTCGACGCGATTCTATGGATTGAGTGGCAGCAGCGTTTATGTCTACGTCGCCGAAGAACAATCGCGTGACACAGAACAGTATCATGCCACAGAAACGATCGGGTATCTCGCAATGGCAACAGGCACGCTGACAGCACAAACGACCGGAGGCAACCAAGCAGGTGTCCGCATCGGTGAACTGGAACGTACATCAGTGGACACACACACCTTCACCGTGCCATCGAACCGAGCAATCGAGATCGATTCCTACTTCGCAGCAGCGGCGCCACGCGACCAGCTCGATACTCATGATTTCTTCGGGGACGACGACGATTCGGATGACAGAAAGAACACGCTTTCAGATCGAAGCACGGACACCGATGGCGATGCCAAGCACATCACGGACACAAGTGCCGTTTGAACGCTTTGTCACTCGCGACCGTTAATTCCTAATTGCTCAGCTCGTCCCACAACTGCTGAGCTGATTCTTGAAGATCGCTAACGGCGCTCTTCGTTAGCAATTCTGTTTTTCCTGATGCGCTGATCGCCACGGTGAGATCCGGATTGTCTTTCCAGTCTTCGATCCCATAGTCGCGAATGTCGACGTAACAACCTCGCAGCGTCGCGGTCGTCTTAGGAATTAGGTGAAACCCGTCTGGTGCTCGAACCACGTGGTAGATCAGTGCCACGTACATGATCGCGGCACCTACAACGCCACCGAACAGAAAAGTAGAAAGCCGTTTTAACATCGTTGCCTCTCGTAGCGTTCGCCAATGGATCGTGTCGCTGTAGTTAATTCGAATCCGTTCTCGATTTCGCAAGGTTATTCGAAATAGGATACCGATAATTGCAAACTAAGCACTGGGTTGCAGTCACTCTACGAGCAATCCTTTCCAAAGTTCAAGTCGGTTCCACAAACTGCTGCAAAGCTTTGCCCAGCTCGCCGGTCATCGCCAGTTCCTTCAAATGCAACGCTTCGCCATAAGAATACGACGCCCCAACTCGATACGACTCGCGACGATCGTCATTTGCATGTTGGTCTTTTCATGCACTGCGGTCAATGCGCTAGCAAGCGATGCATCCAGCGACTCGAATGCTGTCACTTCGATCGGTTCGTTCCTCTTGTGGGCCATTATTTGTCTTGCTGGAATCGTCGCAGTCATCGGTGTGGCGTTGGTGTTTTTCACTAAGCCGACAGTCTGGTGGCTCACCTGGTGTCTGAGTTTGATGTTCTATCGTCTTCGAGTATTCGGCAAAAACAAGATCCCAGACGGAGGAGCATTGATCGTCGCGAACCATCTGTCCTGGCTGGACGGCGTGTTGATGGTTTTCATTAACAAACGCCCGATTCGCATGATGGTTTACGCCGGCAATTTCAATCATCCGGTCATGAAGCACATGGCGAGCCTTTGGAAGGCGATCTTAATCAGTCCCGGTCCAAAGTCGATCGCCAAGGCTCTGAAGACAGCTCGCGAAGCGGTCGGAAGCGGCGAGCTTGTCGGAATCTTTCCCGAAGGCGGCATCAGCCGATCTGGAAACCTGCAAACGTTTCGGCCAGGAGCCCTGAAAATCCTAAAAGGAACCGGCGCACCCATCGTCCCGATGTTTATTGACGGGATCTGGGGGAGTATCTTTAGCTTCGAACGAGGCAAGTTTTTTTGGAAGTGGCCGAAGCGTTGGCGTTATCCGATTTCCGTACATTTCGGCGAACCAATTCATGATGCGACGTCCATGCATCAAATCCGTCAGGCCGTACAACAACTAGGAGCCGACGCCATGTCGCAACGAATGCAAAACTTGGAACCGCTTCAAGTTTCCGCGATCCGAGTCTGTAAGAAACGCAAATTCGGTTCAAAGATCGCCGATTCGGCAGGCGCCGACGTGGCCGGCGGAAGTGTTCTGATGCGAGCTCTTATTCTACGACGGCTGTTGGTTCGCGAGTGTTTGCAAAACGACGAAAAATTTGTGGGCGTGCTGATTCCTCCTTCGACAGGCGGCTTCATCGTCAACTTGGCGTTGTCGTTGGACAAGCGAGTCGCCGTGAATCTCAACTATACCGTTTCATCCGATGTGATGAACGAATGCATTCGTGTGGCGGGAATTCGTCGAATTCTCACCAGCCGCAAAGTCATGGAAAAGATGGACTTCGACCTCGATGCCGAAGTCGTCTACCTCGAAGACTTGCGGGATAAGGTGACCACCGGTGACAAGATCGCGTCAGCACTTGCCGCATACGTTTTGCCAACCTCCGTCGTGGCGTCGCAGTTGAAACTATCGGAAGTCAAGCCGGATGATCTGGTTACTGTCATTTTCACGTCAGGTTCAACCGGCATTCCAAAAGGCGTCATGCTTTCGCAGGGAAACATTCGCCATAACGTCGATGCGCTCAATGCCGCTGTCAATCTCGTTCCTAGCGACGTTTTCATTGGGATCCTGCCATTCTTCCATTCGTTTGGCTACACGGTGACTTTGTGGGGTGTGGCTGCGCTCGACATCAAAGGAGCGTATCACTTCAATCCGCTAGACGCGCGCCAAGTTGCAAAATTGTGTAAGCGTAATAAGGGCACGATTCTGCTGTCGACGCCAACGTTCTTGCGATCATTCCTGCGACGGTGCGAAAAGGAAGATTTTGCCACGCTGGATGCCGTCGTTACAGGAGCAGAAAAACTGCCTAAAGAGTTGGCTGATGCGTTCGAAAAGAAGTTTGGCGTTCGCCCCGTGGAAGGCTACGGCGCGACCGAAACAGCGCCTTTGGTTTCAGTGAACATTCCGCCCAGTCGCTCAATTCACAGCCACCAAATCGACTCCAAAGAAGGCACTGTCGGCCGGCCTGTTCAAGGCGTTGCGGCAAAGGCGATCCACCCCGACACGAAGGAAGATCTGGGCGTTGACGAACCCGGAATGCTGCTCATCAAAGGCCCAAACGTAATGCAGGGATACATGAACCAACCCGAAAAGACCGCCGAGGTCATGCATGACGGCGAGTGGTATATCACCGGAGACATTGCTGCGATCGACGAAGACGGCTTCATCCGCATCACGGGTCGCCAAAGTCGATTTTCTAAGATCGGTGGCGAAATGGTTCCACACATAAAAGTCGAAGAATCGCTCATCGAAGCGGTCGGCGTGGATGACGAGGACCAAGGTCCGGTCATTGCCGTTACCGCAGTTCCGGACGAGAAAAAAGGCGAGCGACTGGTTGTACTTTACGAGGCCATTTCGAAGTCACCTCAAGAATTGCGTGATGCTCTGAGCAAGCAGGGACTCCCGAACATCTTCATTCCTTCAACCGATTCCTTCTTTCAAGTGGACCAAATTCCAGTTCTGGGAACCGGAAAACTTGACTTGCGAGCGATGAAAGACATGGCACTCGAGCTAGTCAAGAAATGACGTTTTCAACTAGTAGCCAGTGTCAGCTTGATCTTCTGGTCGTGGAAGTTGCTAAACTTCCTGACGCACGGCATCTTTACCATTAGCGAGATCCACCACGAGCTACCTGAAAACCAAGATGCATTGGACTAGTAGGATGCCTTGTCCCAAGCAATAGAAACTCAGTGGCTGATGTGCTTTCGTTCATTGGCCTGGCAGAACGTCCTTTTGGATCACCGCGCACAATTTGACCGACAGTTTATCCACTTCCGATCGCAGCGAACTTGCTGCTTCTTATAGCTCGAATCGTCGGATTTTACGCACATTTCGCATAGCTTAACCCATTTTTTTGACGGCGCTAGAAACCGTTTCGACAAGGGTGTAGCATCGAACGCGTCTAATCAATCGAAGCACGATGGAAGCTGAAATGGAACAACAAACGCAAGAAGCATCTCTGGCTGTCGCGGAACCATATGTCGGACAGTGGCGAAATCTGGTCAGCACAACGAACTGGGAAAAAGGCCGCATTATTCACGAATGGCGCACCGCACTCATCGACGCCGATGCTCCGCAAACCGAATACTCTGACGAAGCATGGAGCAAACTTGTTGGAGGCAGTGTCACTGGTCAACACTCTGGCCGACTCCGTCGCGTCTACGAGCGATTTGGCGACTCTTATCGTCAATACAACGGCCTCTTTTGGAGTCACTTTCAGTCGGCGATCGATTGGGAAGACGCGGAAATGTGGCTGGAAGGAGCCGTCCAAAACAGCTGGTCAATTTCTGTCATGCGGCGCGAACGCTGGGAGACTCGAGGCGCAATCGAATCCGAAAAACCATCGGAACAAGAAGTCGTCGCAGCTGAAAGCGATGTCGATGAGGACTGCAATCCCAAAGACGACTCGCACGATTCAACCATTTCGGGCTCCACCGACTACGTTGACGGCGCCATACCCGAAGGTCCTGATTTCGGAGATGAAGACGATCACAGCGCCGCGTACGACAGCGACGTCGAGTATCGCGACGTACCTGACGACTCACAGCCCGCAGTTCAACCGTTCGAGAATCTACCTGAACTCCCAGATGATTTGAACGAAGCGTTTGAATCGTTCAAACTCGCCATCCTGCGTCATAAAAGCGACGAGTGGAAACAGATCCCGCAGCAAGACGTGCTCATGTGTTTGGATTCACTGAAAGCACTCGCAACGGCTCCGTGAGCTTGTTTCACTTTGACTCAATCAGCGGGTCGATGAACGCAAATAATTCCTTGGTCGCAGGGTCATCGGGCCGGCCAAGGTCATCGTTCAGGCGACCGTGATTGCTATCGCTTTTTCCGAACGCTTTTACAGGCACGTCTGCTTGCGCGAGAACTTCTTCCAATCGTCGAGCTTGGGCTCGAGTTTCAGGATTGCCAGGGAAGTAGAGAATCAGAAATGGCGGAATGCCCTTTCCTTTGGCGACGTGCGTGACGGCCGAAAAATCGACGTGTTTCTTTGGATCGTTGCCAAACTTCTGTCGGTGCCCAAACGTGAACATCTCGCCGCCGTACAGAGTTTGCCGAAGCTCCGCCGTCATGATGATTTTAGGAATGTCGTAAGTATCCCCATCGACCGGGACGCATCCTTTCAAGACCTGGAACGACACACCCTCGGCTTTCAAGTAGCGATCATCGATGCAAATGAGCGCCGCAAGCTGAGCTCCTGCGGAATGCCCACCGACAAAGATGCGATTTGGATCGCCACCGTACTTCGCGATGTTTTTATGAACCCAGCCCAGTGACTTTGCGACGTCGGCCGTTAATTCTTCCATCGTCACCTCGGGCAGCAGGCGATAGTTTGTCGACACGAGTATTAATCCTCGATCGTTAAAAACCTTTGGCTTCAATGCCACGTCGCTCTTGTCGCCAACCTGCCAGCCACCGCCATGAATCCAAAACATGACTGGCAGATTCTTGGTAGGTCGATTCTCTGGAAGGTAAATGTCAAGCTTGTGTCTTGCGTGCCCGTTTTCCACATACGCGATATCGCTCTTCAAAGTCTGCCCCTTCAATTCACTCGCAGCGAAACAGATTCCAAGCATGAGTAAAAACAGCTGCAGTTGGTTCTTCATAGTTCAAGCTCCTGCGTTCGATAGTTAACGAGTTACATGCCAGCAAACTCGCCGGTTCATTGTATCCGGACAGCCGAACTGAGATACAATGTGCGAATGCAATATTTCCAACATTCGCTGACCTGCTGTTGTTTCGCGCTGCTGATCTCGCAGAGTGCACCCACCAATCGCGAATGCAACGCGCAAGAAGTCTCGACGCGGATCGGGTATACGGAACTTCGCACGAACCTGCCTGGTGGTCGCCACGCAAATACGAGCACTAGCCGAGCGATGGTCATCAACCTCGATGGCTCGGGCAAGAGAGCACTTGTGTCGCATCTTGCGGAGCCACCCGATACGTGGACTCAATTTGCTGGCTGGTCGCCGGACGGTTCGCTCGCAATTATCGGCAACGGATGGCAAGATCCCGACAACGCTGATTGGGAAGAGGAACACAAAACGTTCCGCATGGAGCCAGGAAAATGGCGATACGATTCTTGGCTGATCAATCTTGCCGAAGATACTCTGACAAACGTGACCGAAGTCGACCGCGTTAGCCACTACAACGCCGTTTCTTTTACTCCCGACGGAACGAAGTTGTTGATGACGTCGCTCGTCGACGGGACTTCCAAACCGTACACCATGAATCTGGACGGCACGAACAAGACCGACGTGTCAGGCGGCTCCAACGGATTCACTTACGGCTTCAACGCGTCCCCCGATGGAAAGCGAATTTGTTATCACGAAAACTACCAGGTCTACTTGGCCAATGCAGACGGTAGTGACAAGAAACATGTAGTCACAGGGCATCCGTTTAATTTTGCACCAACCTGGTCTCCTGATGGCGAGTGGTTACTGTTCGTCAGCGGCGAACATTACGATTGCCATCCGCATATAGTGCGTGCTGATGCCACAAGCCTGCGAAAAATCGCCGACCGCGCAGGCTACAGCGGAGTAACCGAATTTCTCGACGTACCTGATTTTCACGGAGGAAGCAGCGACACTCCCGTGTGGGCTCCCGACGGAAAATCAATCTTCTACACGGCCAAAGTCGGTTCGTGCGTCGAACTTTTTCAAGCAAACCTGAACGGCGTCAACGAGCGGCTGACAACTTCACAAGCCGGTACAACGCACTATCATCCAAAGCCATCGCAAGGCGGACGCCTGTTGCTTTACGGATCAAAACGCGACGGGGCTCGAAACATCTACGTCAGGAACCTCGCCAACGGAGCCGAGCAACAAATCACGCGGCTCTCCAAAGGCCGTGCAGCGATGTGGCCACATTGGCAGCCTCAGCCAGTAGCAAACCGAAAGACGAACCAGTATCCAGCACAAATTCGCCTGACGAGGATCGACACTAAAGTTACTCACTACGCCACGTTCCAAAGTCACAATCAAAAGGTCGTCGCGAACAAATATGGTTACTTCACGACGCACATTCGCGATCGCGACAAGCCATATCTGGCGCAAACTTGGCGGCTATCTCGCAGCACAGATCAAGGTGCCAGCTTCAAAACGATCTTTCAGCAAACCGATGCCACTAATCCACCAGTGATAGAAACAGATAGTGCGGGCAACATCTATCTGATTCAAGTCGACTTTAAGAGTGGCGATGCGTTTCTTTACAAGTTCGATGCGGCAAAGGATTTTCTCGATCCACGAGTGACAACGATACCCGGCGGAGCCGCAGGCAAGTACGCGATGATGCTGGACGAAAAAAGTCAGCGGCTGTTTTTCTTTTCTCACAACAACTCATTCCATCGCATCACGCTTGACGGCACGGTCGAACATCGGACCAACTTGCTGAAACCTGGCGAACACGCAATCTTGCAGTATCCGCTGCTGGCGTCGGCGAGCAACGGAGATCTACACGCAGCTTGGACGACGCAAAAGCACGGTGTCTACTTGTATTGGGACATCCACCACATGCTGACGCGTAATCATGGCGAATCGTGGACAGATTTTTCGGGAACGCCGATCACGGTTCCAACTGCAGCAGACAACACTGGCCCGTCCGACCAGATTTCTTCCTCAGACGAATTTGAATTCCACACGTGGCTGTCGAGCATGGCTCTTGCGGGCGGCAAAGCACACTTTGCATACATGACACAAACTGTTCCACCACGTGAAAACTACGTGCGGTTTGATCTGGCAAGCGGCAAGAAGGACATCCACATCCAGGAATTCGAAGGAGCCACGAACCGAATCCTGGGCCTCGACGGATACTTCGTAACGGCTTCGGCCGCCGACCACATCTACTTCGTGGGCAACGATTCAGGATATCTCGCGTGTCTGCGCAGTCGTGATAACGGCGCGACGTGGGAAGATTACGCCAGAACAGACATAGCCTTTAGCCTCTATTCCATCGGCGGTTTTCGCAAAACGGTCGATGGAGCGATCATAGGCACGTTCACCAATCAGAAACAAGGCAAAGATGAATTGGACTTTTTGTCCGACGTCTACTTTTTCCGAATCGCCGCCGATTGAATCATTTTGCGTCTTGGCTGGTGAGGATCCGGACTTTCCCGTCGTCCGTCTCAACCACAACCTCGGCCAGCGCATCTCCGTTAACGTCCGCAATCAGGATATCTCGAATTGAAGCGTCAAATCTGTAGCTCCAAACGATTGCTCCGTTGCCGTCAGATTCCGTGATCGCTGCAAGCGTCCCGTCGGCCAACCCCACCAAGAAATCCTCGGTGCCGTCCCCATCAACGTCACCGCTTACAACCCGAGTCGGATGGGTCGCGTTGCCTCCCAGATTCATGATCCAGCGGTCCTTCCCTGCCAACAGGTCTGTGCAATGAAAGGCTCCGAGCGTCGTCAGCACACCAAGACTCCAATCTCCATCAGGACGCTGCAGCACTGCCGACGCTGAATACTGCCGTTCGTAAATGGAACCATACGGAATCATTGCCAGCCGATCGCCATTCATATCCAGAATTTCAAGATTCTCCAGCCCCGACGAAAGTACGATTCGAGGGGCGCCACCTGCTCCAAACGGGCCAACGATCGGTAGAACATATTTTGCTCCGTCGCCTCGTCCCGGCACCGTGTTGTTCCACCCATGGGCGATTAAGTTCTTGCTTCCGTTGGCGGAGTAAAACAGTATCTTGCCATGGTTGTCGACGACTAGTTGCGTTTCTCCCGCAAACGGCACGACGGCAGCGGGTCGAGGGTAAGGACCTTCTTGATCATCTCGCCAAATCAGATTTCCGTTTCGGTCATAAAGGGCGCCCGCGATCGTGTGGACTCCCGTTTTCATTCCGACGTAAACGCGAAGTTCTCTTTCACCAAAAGGCAACAACATTCCCGGAGTTCGCGCCGGCATGAACGGCAGATCCACGGTGACGCGCGGGTTCGCATTTAATTCGCCCGCCCGAGGCTGATAGAGAAAGAACCGATCGCTTGCGTCGTCAAACGCGGCAACAAGTCTTTCCCCGTCTGCCCCAATCCAAACCGCCGGACAGCAGCCTTTCACGCTCCACACATTCTTGAGGAGACCAGGTTTTCCGAAGTCCGGTTGCCCTCCCTCAATCGATCCGTCACTCCGCGCGATAATTAGCTCTGGCCTGCCATCAGCAAACGAAACCAACGGATGGTACGCCAGCGGCGCGGTCGTTCCGGGCGAGCCAACTTGAAGTTGAGCGTCCTTCAAGACGCGATCCTGCGATCCGAAATGGACCAGACGAGCCATCGGGCTCACGGAAAAAGGCGTCAGTACGGATTGGCTGTCATCGATTCGCCAGAGTTTTTCACCATTTGCGATATTAACCAGCAGCCCATTCCCAGCTTCAGATTCAACAAAAACAGGCGTCGCGCGAATTGCGTGAAATGCCACGTCATTGGGCAAACGTCGATTGGGAGTAACAAGCGACGTGTTTTGTAATTCGGCGATGTCTCGACCTGTGACTCCATCGACAGCTTGAAGCGTGGTTGAGGTCGACGTGCGTCGATTGTGCTCGGTGCTTGTGATCAACTCCGGTCGCCCATCATCGTTCAAGTCGTAGCACCCCCAAAAGTAACGATCCTTCAAGTCGAGCGTTCGACTGTCCCAACCCTTGAACGGATCGAAGACAACCGTACGCCACTCGCCTTCGCTCTTGTCACTTTCACCAACCACGTTGAATAGGCCCAACACAAACTCTTTTTGGCCATCACCGTTCAGATCGATAATTGAGGACGTTTGCGGCCGAAGCTCACGATCATCGTTGGGTAGGTCGTTCTCGACAAACGTCGACCACGCCAGTTCAAAGCCGCTGCCAGACATATTGCGGATAACGCCGACGTATTCTTCCACTTGGCACGACGCAACTACGACATCGCGAAATCCGTCGCCATCTAAATCAGTCGCCTGAATTAAACCGTAAGGCCGCCCTTCATTTTCTGCGTCTGGAATCGAGTACTTCAAATCGAACAGGATCTGCCCTGAGTCGCCATCAATGGCCGCGACGTACGCGGGCTTTCCGGCGAGAACGATATCGGGCCGGTGGTTATTGTTCATATCCGCAACCACGCCAAATGGGCCGAAGTTCGGCCAGTACTTGCCCGTATAATCTTGACTCCAAAGCTGTGTAGGAGGAACGGCCGGTGCAGTAAACTCATAGCATGTTGCCACGACACTGTTCTGTGGAAAGATGGCCAATCGGTAACGTCCGTTATCTTGCCAAAGAATCGGACCACCAAGTTCGGCCTTTGGAGGTGGAGCCCATCGCCAGCATCGTCGGCCGTCTGCGAGATCAAACAGTACCAAATTGCTCCCGCCGACCGCTGCAAGCGCGGCACTCCCCGCCTCGCCAAAATCCATGATCCCGATCAGGCTCGACACCCCCGCGTCGGTAACAATCCACACTCGATCACCGTTGGGGCGAAGCCGTTCGAGAGCACTGCCGGAAAGAGCTAGATAGTCGCTGCCTAAGCGCCACGCCTGCTGAACAGGACGCCTGTGCGGACCTATGTGCCACACCTCGCGCGGCGCAATTCGCATGTTTCCCGCTATATCAGCACGCGCGGTGTTGGCCGCATCTTTCCGATGCAGCAGCCAAAGCCCACGACGCAAGACGTCAGCTTTGTCCTCCGCCATCAGACTCAAGGGCAAAATCAAGAGAAGGCCAACGCTAACAACGGCCCGGACGATTACGATCCAGCGTTCTCCAGCTCGATGAGCAGATAGTCCCATGGGTCGGCTCGCCTGTGCTGGACGCTTCTATTACAACATCGAACGGTTGCTTGCTCGCGCGTAACGACTACAAGCAGGCCGCGATCGATTTGCACAGGCGGTCGACGTTCGAACTGGTAATGCCGGCAACGTTGATGCGGCCGGAGCCGACGATGTAAATCGAGAATTCCTCTTTCAATCGTTTTACTTGATCCGGTGTAAGTCCTGAAAACGAGAACATTCCGTTTTGGTTTTGGATGAATGAAAAGTCACGATCAGGAGCATGTTCTGCCATCTTGGCGACGAACAGTTTTCGCATGGAAGCGATCCGATCACGCATCGCGGCAACTTCCGATTCCCATTCCGTGCGCAGTGAAGCATCAGCCAAAATCGAGCTGACAACGGCTGCTCCGTGCGATGGAGGATTCGAGTAGTTCGTACGAACTGTCGTCTTTAATTGGCTAAGGATGACTTCCGCTGAAGACGCGTCCTTGCCGACTGCTGTGAGCACTCCGACTCGCTCGCAGTAGAGCCCGAAGTTCTTTGAATAGGAACTGGCAACGAGCATTTCGTCGAGCGATTCGGCTAACACTCGAAGCCCAGCCGCGTCGGCGTCGACTCCTTCGGCAAACCCTTGATAGGCAAAGTCGACCAGTGGCAACGCGTTTCGCTGCTTAACAACGTCCGCGATTTCTTTCCACTGCTCAACGGTTGGATCGACACCGCATGGATTGTGGCAACAGCCGTGCAAGAGAACGATATCGCGCTCAGGAATCTGCTTCAGATCGTTCAACAATCCTTCAAAGTTCAGGCCGTTCGTGTCCGGACAAAAGTACGTATAGGATTTGACATTCAGACCAGCAGCTTCGAACACTTTGGGGTGATTCGCCCAAGTCGGAGTCGAACACCAAACGGTCGACGCCGGAAAATGAGTGTGCAAAAAATCACCAGCGACTCGAAGTGCTCCGGTTCCTCCGGGTGCTTGAATCGAAACCGCACGGTCGGCAGTAAGAAACTTGTGGTCAGGACCAAACAGCAATTCGCGTGAAAGTCTGCCGTACTCTTTGATGCCGTCGATGCCTAGGTAGGCCTTCGATTTCTGCTCCTCGAGCAAGATTCGCTCCGCCTTCTTCACGCAATTCAGAATCGGCGTGATACCACTCTCATCCTTGTAAACGCCGACTCCCAAATTGATTTTGTCGGGATTGGAGTCCTTCTGAAACGCTTCATTCAGGCCAAGAATCGCATCGGGCGGGGCGAGCTCCAGAACTTCAAACATAACGGCAAAGTTTCTCTAACAGTTTCGGGAAAGTGGAGGAATCAGAATATCGTAGTGGCTTTCCTGGGTTTGAGGTAGCGGCTCGAAATTGCCCGGTTTTCGCCGAGGTTTCCAGCGAAAACCGCTCTCCCAGACACGGTCGATCGGCAAAGGATCGGGCTCCTGGTAAAAATCTACGTTTTTCGCGCCCGGGGCAGAGAACTTGCGGCACTAACGGGTTGTTACGCGAAATCGAATCGCAATTTCACCGACAAGCCAGGTAAAGTAGCGGAATGGCCACCGACCTGCAAAACGACGAAACGCTCACTGAATTGAGTGATCGCGAATTGCTTCGCCGTCATTTGTCCGATGGCGATCAGCATGCGTTCACGTTGATCGTTCGTCGATACGCAGGAATCGTGATGGGAGTCTGTCGGCGATCGACGAAAGATTCTCATGACGCTGAAGACGCATTTCAGGCAACGTTCATGGTCTTTGCCAAGAATGCCCACAAAGTGCGCGATGCCGCCGCGTTGTCTAGCTGGTTGCATGGAGTTGCACTTCGCACTTCGCTTCGAATCAATCGCCAATCGACGCGACAGTTGAGCAATTCGCTCGACGACGAACCGATGACCACGAAAGAAGTAGATCCGTTTGAACAGCTTTCGAACAAGTTCGCGAATCAAAAAACGGACGAAGAGCTAAACCAGCTTCCGGAACAGCTGCGGACTCCGATGATTCTGCGCTACTTGTCTGGAATGAACAACAACGAAATCGCGGACCAACTGAACTTGAGCGTGTCCGCTGTCGAAGGACGTCTGAAGCGTGCAAAAAGCAAACTGCGAGCGCGCTTGATGCGGCATGGGATTTCGTTGGGAGCGGTCGTCGTCGGAATTGCCGCCAATCGCACTAGCGAAGCTGCCGTGTCGGAAGCATTGATCGAATCGACAATCGAAACAAGTTTGCTGTTCCAAACCGCTGGAGCGGAAGCACCTGAAACAGCGAGCGTTTCTGCTCAAATCGCCAAAGAGGAGGTAGTCGCCATGTCCGTACTTGGTAGTTCAAAAATCACAATTTTGCTGACGACGGCGTTAGTTGCCACATCGATTGGTCTTAGCCCGCTGGTCGGAAACGCTGCCGGTGGAAAAGACGAAAAAGGAAGTACGCAGGTAATCAGCTCGACGTTGGAACCGGCCGACACCAGTGCGACGTCGCCCGCTGCTGTTCGCGTCACGTCATCAGCTGCAGATTCATTTGGTTTCGGCTCCGAGTCGGCAAGCAGTGACGACGAAGACGCATTCGATTTCGGTGATGAAGATTCTACAGCAGCTCCGCCGTCAACAACGGCTCAGAAGGCTACGAAGAACCAGCCAGTGCCACCAGAATTCTTCGACGTTAAGAAACGGTCGCAAACGGAATTGAGGATCGCGCAAGAGCTGAACGAACAAACGAGAGTCGACTTTGTGGGAACGACTTTGCATGATGCGATTGAGTACTGGAAGGAAACGCACGGAATCAACATGATCATTGATCATCGTGCGCTGGATGAAGTAGGACTGTCAAGTGATTCGCCCGCCCCGGATTGGACAATTTCCGGTCTGCGATTGCGCGATGCAATGGACCTGTTTTTCGAACGAAATGACCTGACCTGGGTACCGACGAAGAACGTCGTTTTGATCACGACCAAAGATCGCGCCGAAGGCATTCTGGAAAACCGCGTCTATCCGATTCCGTCCGATTGGGGAATACCGGCTGAAACTGTTCTGGAAATGCTGCAAACTAATGTCTCACCTGACTCGTGGGGCGACGTCGGCGGTGAAGGGTCAATAACAGTGCTTGGCGAGCGGATCGTTGTTCGCCAAACCTATCGTGTACATGAAGAAATCGCCGAGCTATTCTCGCAAATCGAAGCGAGCGTCAACCAATAGCGCACATCTAATTCGTTCGGCGAGCGACGTATGGATTGCTCGCCGACGTTTTTTTCCAAGTGACTGTCTTTCTCGCGCCGACACGACTTCTACAGTCGGCAGACTCGATCGAGATTTCTAGCAGACGGTCACCCGTATAGTCACTCTGGCTACATCCTATGGTATGATTTAAGGCAGTCGCGGTGCCGAGAAATCGGATTACGGAACAGCCAGTCCTCAACCATATGACTTCCAGGAAATAATATGCCCATCAGCTTCCGTTGCCCCAAATGTGATCAACTCTTGCGTGTACCTGACGACGCCGCTGGCAAGAAAGCGAAATGCCCAAGCTGCACGGAAGTTACAGCAGTTCCCAACGAGTCGACTGAACCCGAAGTACTACCAACTCCACCGCCAGCCGCCCGACCGAGCTCGCCCGATTTCGCCACGAATCCGTACTCGTCACCGACTGCGGACGACACGGGGGCGACCGATCAATACTTCTCCGTCGGAGGACCAATTGATCATCAGATTATCGATGCTGGAAATGTTTTAAACATCACGTGGGCGATCTTCAAACGGAACATGGGCGTGCTTGTTGGCGCGTTTGCGATCATTCTTGCGATTTCACTTGTGCTTGGCGGACTCCAACAATTGGCGATCTTCTTGATGTTTGGTGGTGGCCAACAGCAAGGCGCGCCGCCGGACATCCAAATCGTCGTGGTTTCGAATTTGCTCGCGATCCCTGGCCAGCTACTTCAGATTTTTCTGGCGATCGGAATGGCACGGATCAACCTGGCAGCTGCTCGCGGACAGTCGCCGGACATCGGTATGTTGTTCTCCGGCGGAAACAAATTCTTACCAATTCTCGGTGCGTCGATCCTAATGGGACTGATTGCAATGTTGGGTTTCGCTGCGTGCGTTATCCCCGGGATCTTCTTGGCGTGTGCGCTTTGGCCTTTCTACTACTTCATTCTCGATCGCAATGTGAATGTTATGGATTCGTTCTCCCAAGCTTGGGAATACAGCAAAGGGAATCGATTGGCGGCATTCCTGTTGGGCATTATCCAATTTGGTATCATGGTACTCGGGTTGCTAGCGCTTTGCGTAGGATTCTTAGTAGCGGCGCCACTCTGCGGCCTATTGTGGCCAGTCGCCTATCTGCAGATGACAGGGCAACAAGTCGCGCATAGCTAAGCTGGCGCGCAACGCGTTGGCACGGAGGTTTTTATTACTCAACTCTCCCTCTGGGAGAGTCGCCGCGCAGCGGCGGAGAGGGCGGACGTCGAAAGCGTGCTCCAAGGAAAGCCCCCTCCCCGGAAACTTGCTGACGCTCGTTTCTGCCCCCGGTACCCTTGCCATCACCAAAAGCCGGACAAGAGAGTCCGTCATCCGCGTGAGGCTGTCGATTTCCTAACCCTAAATCAACGAGTCCAGCTCTTGCACTCGTTTTTGCAAGTGCTGAAGTGCCGTCGCGACTGGTTCAGGGCTTTCCATGTCAACGCCCGCATCGCGCAATAGATCGAGCGGGTCTTTCGAACAGCCGCCTCTTAGGAATCCCAAGTACTGATCGAGTTCCGCCTGGCCGCCGTTGAGCACCCGCTGACTGAGCGCGATCGCGGCTGACAGGCCGGTCGCGTATTTGTAGACGTAAAACGCGCGGTAGAAATGCGGGATTCGCATGCATTCGAGCGAAAGCTGGTCGTCAATCACAAAGTTTGGGCCGAGATATTTTTCCAGTAATTTACGGTACGCATCTTTGAAAGATTGGACCGTGAGTGGCTCACCCGCTTCCGCCATCTCATGGGTTATCTTTTCGAACTCGGCAAACATTGTCTGTCGAACGATGGTCGCGCGGATGTCATCGATTTCGTGGTTAATCAAATACGCACGTTCCTTGTCGTCTTTTGCGTACTCCAGCATGTAGTGGGACAACAACGCTTCGTTGAACGTGCTGGCCACTTCTGCAACGAAGATCGTGTAGTTGTAGTACTCG
>JAGQPC010000268.1 GCA_020426925.1 Planctomycetales bacterium
ACCAACGAACAGGCTTGCTGTACGAACCCGAGAACATCGATGAGATGGAGGCTGCCTGCCGGTTGTTGTTGTCCAACGCGAATCTTCGCGAACGCATAGGACGCGATGCAGCGGAACACATTCGCGAGAACTACACGTGGAGGAAGAATGCGGAACGAGTCGTCGAGTTGGCTGGTGAACTGCAGCGGAACGCAAAGGAGTGCACGCAATGCTAAGTCGCATCGGCTACGTCGTAAATTCGTTTCCAAAGCTCTCCGAGACTTTCATTGCAGAAGAAATCAACGAGTTGCAAAGTCGTGGAATTCAAGTGAAGTTGCTTTCGCTGAACCGGCCTTCGGAAGAAGTCCAGCACAGCATAATTACTGGCGGTCGGCTGCAGGACCTAGTGGTCCACAATGAGCGAGAATTCGCCCAGTGGGCCGACCGCCATCGACCAGATCTGATTCACGCACACTTCGCAACGCAGCCAACGGAATGTGCACGTCGCCTATCACTTGAGCTTGATGTGCCGTATTCATTTACCGCTCATGGATACGATGTTTATCGCAAAGCACCGACCGACCTAGCCGATCGAGCAATATCGGCCATGGCGGTAGTTACCGTCTCTGATGCAAACAAAAGCTTCCTGGTCGAGGAGTATTCGATCCCTGGCGATCACATTCATGTCATTCCGTGTGGGATCAACACCGAAAAATTTTGCCCGACTGATAACAGGAAAGACATCGCCCACATTGTTTGTGTCGCGCGACTCGCGCCAGTGAAGAACCTTGGGATGTTAGTGGAAGCCTGTCGCGTCTTGCGTGACCGTAACGTTGACTTTCGCTGCTCAATCGTCGGTGAAGGACGTGCGAGAGAGAGTCTCACGTGCCAAATAGAACAGCACGGGCTCGGTAATCATGTGGACCTTGTCGGTGCGAAGAAGCAGGACGAAGTGGTCAAGTACTGGCAGTCGGCGGACGTTGGCGTTCTGTGCAGCTTAAGCGAAGGCATGCCCGTTTGCCTGATGGAAGCCGCGTCGTGTGGTGTTTCGGTTGTAGCGAGAGAAGTTGGCGGTGTAAGTGAACTCGTTCAGCAACGAGTGACAGGACTAACCGTTGCCTCTGAAGACACGGCAGCTTTCGCGAACGCCATTGAGACGCTGCTCAAGAACGATGGCCTGTGCGCTGCAATGTCGCGAAACGCGCGACGTGAGGCGGTCGCAAGATTCTCGGTGAAGAAACAAGTGGATAGTTTGCTTCAAATTTGGGAAACCGCTGCCGTAACATGCGAGCACGGGAACTCATGACAGATTTCACACCAGCCTTGAGCGACGCTGCAATGCCTGAGATCAAGTTGGCACTGGATCTGTCGTTTGTTGAAGCTCAATTTCAGAGAAAGCTAAAACAACTGGCCGACGGCGGAAACGTCGCAGTCCAGGACTGCAAGGTTATCCACTACAAGCCGGGACGCCGGTGTGTGATCGATTACGATGTTGTCGTGAAGCATACCCAGCAACCAAACCAACAACACCGGCTCATCGGCAAGATCCGCGCGAATCGTTTTGGCAAATCGGGTTATCGACGCCTCAACGCGCTTTGGGAAGCTGGATTCAACCGAGAAACCGTTCGAGTACCTGAGCCGATTGGCGTCGTTCATCAACTTCACATGTGGCTTCAGCGCCACGTACCAGGGCGAACGTTTACTGAATTGCTTGCGGCTTACATAGCAGCCAAAAAATCCGGGTGTCGAACGCAAGCGTTGGAAGACCGACTGCTCGAATTGGCAAGTCTTGTTGCGACAGCGGTGTGGAAGTTAAGTCAAACGCCGATCGAATTTACAACACGTCACGGCATCGAACGTGAGTGCAAGATCTTACACGAGCGTCTCTTGCCGACGCGGTCGGACTCGGACGGACCCGATGGGCGAATTCGCAAACTATTGGACCGTGTTAATGACGTGGTCGCCAAGCATGAGCACAGCAGTCGCTTCCTGCCGATTCACCGCGACTTTTATTCGGACCAGGTCATCTGTCAGCAAGACACGATTCACGTGATCGATTTTGACACTGCCAGCCTCGGAGACCCTGCGCTGGACGTAGGCAATTTCAACGCCCACATCACTGAATTTAGTCTCCGTATATTGGGCGACCCGTTCGCCTTGCAGCAGATCGAAGATGCGATTGAGCGGCAATTCTTGCAGCTTGACTGTGACAGTTCGCGGGAAGCAGTGCAGCTTTACAAGTCCTTGGCGCTTGTTCGACACATCTACATCAGTACGTTGTTCGCGGAACGCGCTCGTTTCACAGAGCAGATCCTGGAGCTATGTGAATCTCGATTGCTGAACGGAAACTCTAAGTTGCAGGGAGCTTCCGTATGAATCAGCGCAGAACTTTTTGGCAAGTCGTTTACGATAATCTGGCGGCTTCGAAGCTATCGATTTGCTGCTCCGTAGTCTCGATGATCGCACTGTCCGTTACCGACTTGCTTCGGCCGTGGCCACTGAAAATCATTTTTGATTCAATACTGTTGGAACACGAACTGCCAACGACATTCGCATTTCTTCAGCCGCACGTCGAATCGGACAAAGTGTTTGCGGTCGTTGTGATTGCCAGCTTGATTGTTCTCATCGCTGCGTTTCGCGGAGCGTTCGCCTTCGTCGAGACCTACCACACTTCGAAGGTCGGCAATCAAATCGCATATTCACTTCGCACGCGACTGTTTGCCCACCTTCAACGGTTGCCATTGACGTATCACAACAGCAGTCGCCGCGCCGAATTGTTGGGAAAGATAGCAGGTGATACGGCGGCTGTGAAAGGATTCTTTTCCGATTCGGCTCTACTATTGGGATCGCACGTCATCACGATACTCGGCACGTTTGTCGTCATGTTCTTGTTGAATTGGAAACTTGCTGCTGTAGTGGCGGCGACGTTTCCCATTCTGATGGGGAATATCTACTTTCTCCATCAACGTGCATCTACATCTGCAAAAAAGCAGAGAAGAAAGGAAGACCAATTAGCAAATCAAATTAGTGAGGTTCTGAGCAGCATTTATCTGGTTCAGGCGTTTGGTCGTCAGCGATACGAACAACAGCGTTTCGAGGAACAAAGCCAAGAGTACATGGCTGAAAGCTTGTCGAACGCGAGGATTGAAAGTGCGGCTTCCCGGGCGGTTGAGATTACGACGGCGTTCGGAACCTTCGCTGTTGTGTTGTACGGTGCCGTGCTGGTGATCCAAACGCAAATGACGCCCGGTACGATTCTGGTGTTTTCGAGTTACTTGCACTCGCTATATCGTCCGATTCGACGACTTGTCAAAATCAGCATTCGACTTTCTCGCCTTCAAGTGAGCGTTGCCCGCATCAACGAAGTGTTAGCGATTGAGCCAGAAATTGTCGACCGGGCAAACGCAATTCAGGTGCAACGAGTCCGTGGCTCTATTCGCTTTGACCACGTTGCTTTTCAGTATCCCAATCGATCGGACGCGGCGCTTCGCAATATCTGTCTGCAAATACAGCCCGGCGAACATCTCGCGATTGTGGGCGCTTCTGGAGCTGGGAAATCGACGCTCATTGGTCTGTTGTTGCGTTTGTACGAACCGAGCAGTGGCAGAATACTGATTGATGATGTCGATGTCAGAGATTACGCCGTCGAATCAATTCGCAATCAGATTTCGATTGTCATGCAAGATTCGATGTTATTGGGAATGTCCGTGTTCGACAACATTGCATATGGCGAATTGAATGCCACCAACGATGATGTGTTAGAGGCGGCTCGACTCGCGTGCGTGCACGACTTCGTTTTGCAGTTGCCTGACAAATACGACACGATTATTGGCGAACGCGGTGCCAATCTTTCCGGCGGTCAACAACGTCGTATCGCGATCGCGAGGGCAATTGTCAGAAAGAGTCCAATTCTCGTATTAGATGAACCAATGACAGGACTGGATGCAAAAAATGCAGCCGACGTAAAACGAGCCATTCACGCCGTATCACGAAATCGGACGACGATCACGATTACCCATGATTTGCATTCTGCCGAAATGGCGGACCGCATCATCGTTTTGGACAGAGGTTCGATCGTCGAGACCGGCAGACCGAGCGACCTGCGTCGGAACTCGGGTACTTATCGGTCACTGCGAGAGCTGGGAATGGTCAAGACCGACTAACGAGCAACCCTCGATAGCTATCTAGTAATGAACGACGATACGAATCTCCCTGGCGTAGTGATCGCACTCGACGAAGCAGAGATGGCGAAGCGTTTTGCGATCATGTTGTCCCGGCGTCACCAATCACGTTTTCGAGTGAATCGGTGCATAATTCGGCGCACTCGACACCGATCCGGTCGCCGCGCCATTGTCGAGTATGAGCTTGAGCTGGTTGACACACGCGGTCATTTTATTTCGGTGTACTGGCTCACCGCGTCCATCTATTCCTCGAAAGATGCGAGCCTTTTGGCGAAGAAAGTGTGTCGTGATGTCAACGACCAAAATCACATCGCGTTTCCATTTTTGCCTGCGGAAGCAATCACTGATTTGAATATATTGGTTCAGCCGTTTCCGTTTGACCGACGACTTCCTGGCCTAACCGAGATGTTTACACTGACGGCGGACTCTTGCTGCGCACGTGATTTAGTGTTTGCGTTGTTTGGTGAACACTGGTCGCCGATTGATGTTCGCACCTTAGTGGCTCGCTATCGAGCAGGCCTTGCAGCGGTCCTGAAGTACTCGATCGTCGCGCAAAACAATCGCACGTCGCAGCGGGAAATTCGCGTCGCTTTCGCCAAGGTATTTCGTAATACAGAGGCGGTGCGGCAGAACGCGAGCTCGCTTCGCAAGCTTCGGAATCACGTGCAAGCTGTCGGAGTCGTCAAGCCGGTTTGTTGCGTTGATTCTGCGGCCGCACTCGTGTTGGCGGAAACTCCCGGCCGGACGCTCGCAGACGTGCTGTTAACCGAAAGTTGTGACATTATTGATGCTGAAGTTCGCCGCGTCGCCAAAGCGTTGGCGAAGTTTAATCAAGAACCGACGATTTTTGCGCGCGAACCATCGAATTCGCAGCACCACGAAAGTCTTGTGCGATCATGCAAGCAGCTTTGCAAGGCCGCGCCTGGATTGACGAAACGAATCGAACGTGCAATGAATCTTGCTTCACAAGCAGAAACCGTCGCTAAAGGTACTGTGCATGGTGACCTTAAGCTTGAGCACGTATTTGTTTCACCGGGAGAAATCCATTTGATCGACTGGGACTCATATTCCAGTCGTGATCCTGTATCCGATCCCGCCATGCTCATGGTGCGGATCTTTGCCCATGGCATCGAGCACGGAGGCTCGACTGCCAACTTTCAGAGAACTGTCGATCAGTTCTGCGCTGCCTATTTTTCGGCTGTACCGCCTGCTTGGGCAAAACGACTTGCTTCGCAGTTTGCCATGGCAGTGATTGAAGTTTCGCACAGCTACTACAGGCGTCGCGAGTCGTGCTGGTTCACCCTTGCTAAGGGGCTCATAGATCAGGCCGAAAGAATGGGCACGAAATCGCCAGTAGCCACTGCATGACTCTTGAATGTCGGCTGGTTGAAGCGTTTGGCGGATGATCCGGCGAAAACGGGCTATAGCTTACGCCAAGTGCCACATACCAAACCACTGCCATCGGAGTCCAAAATGGGAATGTCACGAAAACTTCACCTGGAACAACTCGACAACAAACTGATGCTGACAACGGTCGTCGAGCACGATCTGCCCAACGATCGCCAGGAACTCGCTCAAGAGTTTACGATACCGGACGATGGTGTTGTCACGATCCAAGGCGTTTCCGACGACAAGGATGACAAAGATTTTTTTAGAGTTCGAACGGAATCGGCTGTGACGTTGACGGTCGAAGTGGAATCCAACAATGACAATGTTCCACAGTTGGAAATCGAGGACCAAAGCGGCCAAGAGGTTTTGGAAACGGAGCCCAACGACGGAATAAATTCAGGTAATGTCGTGCTTCAAGCGTGGCAAACGTACTTTCTGCGACTTCGCAGCAAAGAAAAAGGTCGCGCAGAGTATACGGTTAGCTTAGTGTTCAATGACGACAGTGGAGAGGACAACAACGATAATGGCTCGAGCGACAGTGGCCAGGGGACGAATGGAAATGGAAACACCACGAACGGTGATGAAGGTGCCGTTCACGAAATCGAGCCGAATGATCGCAAGTCAACCGCAAATACAATCGAACTCGGTCGCGATTCAACAGTCCAGATTACCGGAACATCGGTGAGTTCAGACGACGAAGACTTTTTTACGTTTGTTGCTACCGCGTCAGGTGTTTTGACCGGAAGTATCGTGTCGCCAAACGGCAATGTTGCTCAGCTGGAAGTCGAAGATACTTCCGGCCGAAATGTCTTGGAAACGGAACCCAACGATGGCGTGAACGCAGCATCAGGGGTCGTCGAGGAAGGAAATTCTTACTTCGCACGATTGCGTAGCAAGAACGATTCGCCAGCGGAATATGTCGTCACGCTCGCGATTCAACCAGGTGCCGACAACAGCGGAAACAACAGTGAAAATCCTGTTGTTCAACGCGGGATCGTGAACGAAGTAGAACCCAACGACAAACTCAGCCAAGCGACAGTGTTTGCGTTTGACGACGGAGGAACCGCTCAGTTAAACGGAGTCTCGGAAGGTAGCGCCGACTCGGATTACTTCCGATTCACGGCTCAAGACACAGGGCAATTGACCGTCCAGGTAAACGGTGCGTCAACTGTTGCTCAGTTGCAGATTGAGGACGCCAACGGCCACAGGATCTTTGAAACGGAACCGAATGACGGAATCAATTCAGGTCGAGTCGGCGTAACGGCAGGTCAAACTCATTCCATCCGGCTGCGCAGCAAGAACGACAGTGCAGCAACCTATTTGACTGACTTAGCATTCCGACAAGTTGGCGATTCAAACGGCGATCAACTGTTCGATAGTTCGGACATGGTCCGAATTTTTCAAGCGGCAAAATATCGAACTGGTGCAGAGGCTACCTTTGAAGATGGAGACTGGAACAACGATGGCGTTTTTGACGAAAAGGATCTGATTCTGGCATTCCAAGCCGGGCGATACGTCGGCTCCTGAGGTCAGCTTCAGGCGGAACGCTAGTTTGTGATTTGAGCTTCACATTTCCGCAGCACGATTTCAAACCGTTGTTTTAAAGTTTCACCGCCAAGCGCCGGATGTAGCGCCTTCGTGACGCGTATCACGTCGGCTGCCTCCTCCGCGTTGTTCGTTGCTAATAAGTTTGTTGCGATGCCGAGTTTCGCGCGAAACCATTCGTCTGTCGCTGGCCTACTACCTGCAGCCAGTTGCCGCCACCGCTCGATTGCTTTTTGAGGCTGGTTTGCCATTTCCAGTGTGGCCGCCAGTTCAATTTGGAGTGGAATGCTCAACGGCTGCTTTTCTAATTGAGCTGCAAGAACTTCCACCGCCTTGTCAAATTCGCCAGCATCGCACAGGCACCGAGCGAATAACCCTCGCACGAAGTCCGGCACGTTGTCATCGTCCTGCAATGCGTACAGTTTCAGTTGCAGTGGCGCGACTTGTTTTCGCTTGCGATCAGGTGCGGCTTCGTCAATTCGGAGCATCACGTTCCGGATTACTTCCGCTTCGACTTCCGTAAGATTTCCAGACAGCTCAATTGCATCTTGAATGCGAGATTGAAGCACGTACGCCAAAACCAGCAACGTCGTCGCCTTGTTTGCACTGCGCAGGTCGCCCAGGTCGGTGGCGTTTTTTTTGAGCTGCAGCAGCTGTTGCTCTGCGGACGTAGTTTGCGCCGTGTGCCGCAACTGAAGGTCGATTGCGTGCAGGCGAGCCCATCTTTCAAGTTCTTCGTTATTGCTTGCCAACGATTCGGCGATTGAGTTGATGTGTTGCACGCCATTTTCAATTTGCGTTGGCTTCTGCTTAACGTCCTCGGCGGCGTCTACGAGCGTCTCATGGCAACGCAAAACCGCCGAGATCACCGCAGCGTACTCTTCAAAACCGGCGTCGATCTTGTCGTAGGCTGCAAGTGCTTCCTGGGATTGTTGCTGCCGCTGTCGCAACTGCCCAAGCCACCACGCCACTTGGGAAATCGTCTTGCTGTTTGGCCACCGGTCCAAGTGCTCGCTTAGCATCGAATCATAGACCGCGAGGCTTTTGGCATTTCCGGTTCCGACCAGTTGAGCCGCATCTACAATGGCAAGCAGGTGAGCGCTACTGGCGGCGGGATGATTCGGCAGCTGTTTCGCGGCATCGCGCAGAACGTTGACCGCCGTAGAAAACTTGCCTTGTTTATGGAGAACCGCTCCCGTGCGGTGCTGAAATTCAAATACCTTGTCGTGCAACTGCTTCTCTTTTGCCGAGGTTATCGCTTGCGTATACAATGCCACAGCTTCGTCGAACGAGCCTTCCGCGTAGGCACGTGCCGCCTGTGATTCGAGGCGAGCCAACTCTGCAGCGAGCTCTGAGCCGCCTCGGAGCGTTGCGAACGCAACTTCGGCTCGCCTCTGCCAATAGCCCGGAAATTCGCGACCAATAGTCTCCAATTGCTGGGCCGCGCGGATTTGCCAAACATCACTTGGCTTTCCTGTTTCGACCGCCAGCTGAACATAAAGTCTCAAAGTCTGATACGCGAATTCAGCCAAGGTCTGTTTCTCATTGCACCGAATGCTGCGTGCTGCGTCGGCGTGTTGTTGAGCGGCGCGCAGGTCTTGCGATTCCATTTCGAGTTCCATGTGTGCAATCGCTACGGACAACTTTACACACGGTGAAAGCGACGAATCGCTGGACAGGCTGGTGAGCAATTGTCGTGCGGCGGGACGCTGGCCAAGCTGACGACGACATTCGGCGTCCAGCAGCTTTGCCTTCGCGGCGATCGATGGATTTGCCGTCAGTCTGGAAAGCGGTTCGGTAAGATCGGTAGCTCGAGCAAGCAACGTGATTCGATCAGTTTTCGAATCAGGAAAACACTCTGCCAGATTCACCCAAGTTCGAGCCAGCTCCCAATCGACCGTTTGCAGTAGCCGCTGTAACTGGACTTGCGTGAACGGACTGCGATTTTGTGTGCGACTGTTTGCATTTCGACTTGCCGCTTCGAGTTCTTTTTGCAAGGCTTCGAAGTCTTTAATCGCCTGTCTCGACAGAGCAATCGCCGCATCAAACCGATCGTTAGTGAGGTTCGCTTCCGCATCAAACCGAGCAAACTTAGCATTTGCCGATTTCGTAATGGCAGCTTGAATAGAGACCAAGAAACCATAAGGGCTTCCTTTATGACTGCGGACGTATGCGTCCACGACTTTTTCTGCGTCTCCAATGAGACTCGTCCGTTCCTTTGCGTCCATCGTTGACATGTGGGCTTCGGTCGTTCGCAAGTATTCGGTCAAAGTTAACGCGCGATCCGAATCTGTCAGTTTCGTGTTCAGCAGATCCAGGCACTTTCGTTCTGCTGCACGATAGAGACCTTGCCTTCGGAGCCTCTGCACTTGTTCGAAGTCTATGGCACGAGCGAACTGACACGTTAGAAAAACGTGCAGCAGCGACAACAAAGCGACAACTCGACAACGATTCGGAAACAACATCCGATTAGCACCGTCTCAAAAAGGAACTGGCGATTCAAATTCCAACATATCATGCGTTGCCGGATTTCGAAACGACAACTTGTGAGCGTGCAGCATCAAGCGTTCGCCATTGATCGGATTCCCGTAAATCGGGTCTCCGACAATGGGATGTCCAATTGCCTTGCAATGAACGCGCAGCTGGTGAGAACGGCCCGTGCGCGGACGAAGCGTGACTCGAGTACGATCGCCTGAAACGGAAGCGACTTCCAAATCTGTTATCGCTTCGCGACCCTGATCGCGATCAACGATGTAAGTCGGCGGAAGCGAGACTGTTATGTCTCGCCGCATCGGCAAGTCGATGCGTTGATTATCGGTGACAATCCCTTCAACAATCGCTGTGTAAGTTTTCGCGACGGAACGCTGTTCAAATTGCCGTCCGAGGCTTCTTTGTGTTTCCTCATCTCGAGCGAACACCAGCAATCCGGACGTGTCGCGGTCGAGCCTGTGCACAACAAGGGCTTCTGGAAACGACTGACGCAGACGCGACAAGACACAGTTGCTCTTGTCGGCAGTTCTTCCTGGAACGGACAGCAAGCCGCTGGGCTTGTCAACGACCAGCAATCGTTCCGTTTCGTAGAGGAGCGTGATTGGGGACATCAGATTTCTAACGCTGCCGCGTATGCTGCTAGTTGGAGGGCCGAACAATCGTTACGATGTCGGCCATGGAACTTACATTTATCGATTGGTTGATTATTGTTGGCTATCTCGCTGTAACGCTAGGGATTGGCCTCTGCTTTCGTCAGCGCGCAAGCCAAGGTCTTGCTGACTATTTTGTGTCCGGGCGTTCGCTGCCTTGGTGGATCGCCGGAACGTCGATGGTCGCGACGACTTTTGCGGCCGACACTCCGTTGGCCGTGACGGGATTTGTGGCAAAGAACGGCTTAGCGGGAAACTGGATTTGGTGGTCGCTGGCACTGGGCGGCATGATCACCGTGTTCGTTTATGCACGGCTATGGCGGCGTGCGGAAGTTCTGACCGATGTGGAACTAATTGAGCTGCGATATTCCGGACCGTCTGCCGCCGGATTGCGAGGCGTACGAGCATTATACGTTGCGCTGATCATCAATCCGATCATCATCGGATGGGTCACCAAAGCTATGGTGACGGTGCTGACCGAAACGGTGCTTTACGATGCTGCCGCTCCAGTCACGGCCGAGGCCGCAGGCGCATCGGTAACGAATTGGGCGATTATTGTCGGTTTGCTGGCGATTGTCGGTGTCTATTGCACGTTGTCCGGAATGTGGGGTGTAGCCATGACCGACTTTGTGCAGTTCTTTGCCGCGATGCTGGGATGCATATTGTTGGCCGTCGTCGCAGTCGAGAAAGTTGGAGGCATTGAAAAACTTCAGGAGGGACTCAGTCAACTTCCTAACGGCGAAAACATGATGAGTTTTCTGCCCGACGGCGTGACCGATTTGATGAAGCCGCGTGCTGAAGATTCAAACGCAGAGTTTCCCCAGCAGTGGATGCCGCTGAACATTTTCTTGATTTTCCTCTTTGTGCAGTGGTGGGCGACATGGTACCCCGGAGCCGAACCGGGTGGTGGCGGGTACGTCGTCCAGCGAATGTCCGCGTGCAAAGATGAAAGACACGCACTGTGGGCGACACTTTGGTATCAGATCGCCCATTACTGCATTCGCCCGTGGCCATGGTTGTTGGTCGCATTCGCCGCTGTGCTCTTGTACCCAGACTTGCGATCAGCTGAAGATCCGGGAGCTGGATTTGCTTGGGTCATTCGAGACGTCAGCCCCGTTGGATTACGCGGCTTGATGCTGATCACTTTCTTTTCTGCATTTATGTCAACGATTAGTACTCAAATGAATTGGGGCGCATCGTACTTGGTTCGAGACGTCTATCAGCGGTTTTTGGCGCCTGACGCGTCGGAAGAACAGCTTACTCGAGCATCAAGAATCTCATCGGTGTTTGTGTTGATTCTAGGAGGAATCGTTAGTGGCGTGATGATCGAAGCTGGATTGGCGATCGACGAAGCTTGGGCATTATTGTTGGCGTTGGGTGCTGGTACCGGCGCGGTCTTTATGTTGCGTTGGTTTTGGTGGCGAGTTAACGCTTGGTCAGAAATCGTCGCGATGGGCGGCTCGCTGCTCTTCTTCGTGACGATCCCGCGGATTTCCGAGGCGTATCCCGATTGGCTTCCTTTGCCGGAGAACAACCGAGATCAAGTGCTGATGTTTTACGTGGCCATTGCAACAATCGTCACTTGGCTGGTGGCAACGTTCTTAACAAAACCAACTTCGGATGAAACACTGATTGAGTTCTATCGCAAGGTCAGGCCAGGCGGATGGGGCTGGTCGCGAATCGCAAAACAGGCGTCTGACGTACGTGCTGATCGCAACGTAAGCCTGTCGTTTATGGCCGCAATTTTCGGAGCCGGCATCGTCTATTTTACTCTGCCAGCCGTCGGAGCTTTCATTTTCAAACGCTACGACGATGGCGGTTTGCTCCTGTGCGGAGCGGCCGTTTGCGTTGTGATGGTGGGCGTGCTCATGCGAGCCATCGGCGCAAAGAACATCGTTTGAACAAAGTGGCGTAAGCTTCCAGCTTGCGATTCAGCGCAAAGGCATGTAACGCAAGCTGGAAGCTTACGCCACGTATTACAAGGAATACGATGACCAGAACATTGATCAAGGGAGCTACCGTTGTCTTGCCAGAGGAGACTCGGGTTGCGGACGTTGTGTTGGAAGATGACAACACTGGCAGCGGAAAGATTGTCGACATCGATCCTTCTGGGCCAACTAGCGCCGACGAGACGATCAACGCGGAAGGGCTCCATCTGATTCCGGGTGTCATTGATGATCAGGTTCATTTTCGCGAACCGGGCTTTGAACACAAAGAAGATCTGGCAACGGCGAGTCGCGCGTGCGCCAAAGGAGGTGTGACGACATTTCTTGAGATGCCGAACACGAATCCAAACACGACATCGCTCGACGCCTTGCACGCGAAGTTGGATTTAGCGGCCTCGAAGTCGATCGTGAATTTCGGCTTCTACATTGGTGCGACGCCTGACAATATCGATCAACTGAAACTGGCAAAACGGACTCCGGGTATTAAGGTTTTTATTGGATCCAGCACCGGCAATCTGTTGGTTGATCGTCAGGAAGCTCTCGAGCACATCTTTGCTGAAACGACGCTGCCGATTACGGCTCACTGTGAAGACGAGGCGACGATCCGCGCGAACGCCGAACGTTTCGCTGGAACGACCGATGTTGCCGATCATTCTCGAATTCGCGACCACAAAGCCGCTGTGATCGCGACGCGTCGTGCGATTGATTTGGCCAAGCGACACAACCATCGGTTTCACGTTTTGCACGTTTCCACGGCAGACGAAATACCGCTGATTGCCGACCATGGAAACCTCATTACGGCCGAGGTATGTCCGCATCATCTGTTCTTCAATGTTGACGATTATCAACGGCTGGGAACGCTCATTCAGATGAATCCTTCCGTCAAAACGAAAGCGGATAATCGCCAACTTTGGCAAGCTATAGTGGATAATACGATACAAGTTGTTGCGACCGATCACGCGCCGCACACGCTTGAAGAAAAACGACAACCGTATCCGAAGTCGCCATCCGGTTTGCCAGCTGTCGAAAACTCACTGGCACTGATGCTGAATCAGGTGCACCAAGGGAACTGCACAATCGAGCAAGTCGTTGGCTGGATGTGCGACGCGCCTGCACGAGTTTGGGACATTGTGGACAAAGGACGCATCCAAATTGGCTTTGATGCGGACGTCGTATTGGTTGATTTGAATTTGTCGAAGGCCGTTCGTAACGAGCGACAATTCACGAAATCAAAGTGGAGCCCGTGGGATGGCGAGACATTAACAGGTTGGGCAGTCGGCACTTGGGTGCGTGGAAACCGCGTGTTTGCATCGGAAAACGAAGACGACGAGCGAATCACGTCTCAAGCTTTGGCACGTGAAGTGCAATTTGACCATACTCGTTCTGGTTACTGGGGCAAGTGACAGCATTATGTCACATCAGTGAAGTTGCTAGCGAACACTGACGTTGCAGATATGAAACGTGACGGATTACAACAGCCCGAGAACCGCAATCACCTCCAGGCTTTTGAAATTGTTCAAACGTGGTGCCTGGAACGGAAATGGAGGAGACCCAATGGTCAAATACACACTACTCTTGCTCGCCCTTGTAACCGCGACAGCAAGTCCTTCGCTATGTTTTGCGCAGGACTTGTCGACGTTTGATCCGTCCAAAGTCAGCGAAGACAACGCTACGTTTGTCGTAGGCAGTTCGTCGAGTCCAAGCTTGTCAGCCGATGATTCACACATCATCCGAAACAGCCTCGTGATCATTGGACTGGGAATCACGTTTTGTTTGGGCATGGCACTGACAGCCACAACGATCCAGCAGAACCGCTCCACGACTCCGCATCCAACTCGATTCTATGCATCGTAGTTGAATCTGAAGTTCCATCCCGCGTTTTCCATTTCTGAGCGCGGGGTGAACAGAATCTCCAGCACATGCTCTCATGCATTAGGAAATTCAGATCGGTTCGACGATGCAGTCTTCTAGTTCTACCGAAACGCCCTGTTGAAGCATGGTGACGGCAACGAGAAGTCGTTCTTTGCCTTTGCGGTTGATGACGACTCCTTCTAAGCCTTCCATCGATCCTTTTTTGATTCGCACGCGGTTGCCGGGAACGATCCGTTTTTCGACCGTCAATGGAGCGTCGGCGTCGATTAGCGCGGTGACGTTGAGCAAGTCCAAACGCAATCGCTCAGAGTCGTCGACCGGAAGAATATTCGAAACTCGATTAGTTGTGAGGCTCAGCACTCGCTCTTCATCGGTCGTGAACAAGAAGATGTAGCCACCAAACAGCGGAACGTGAGAGCGGACTTTGCGGCCTCGAATTATGTTGTCTTTTGACACCAGCGGAAGGTAGAACGGGATTTCGTAACCTTCAAGTGCGCGTGCGAACGCCTTTTCTTGGCGGGCCTTGGTGTAGAATACCCACCATTTCCGTTCCTCGTCGGTGACGGCTAACTCGTTCAGCAGATTCGACGGATACAGCGATGTCTCGGCAGCAAGAATCGGCATGGCAAAAACTCAGCAGATGTTCACATTAGTACTCTGGGCTTCGTACCACTTCAGGATCGGCTGGACAGGCTGCATGCCTGGATCCCGAATAATATACGACGGCCCGCATCGAGAATGCGGTTGATTCTGATTGTTTTGGCTGCTGGCCGTTAAATGGCACTCGGCTTGCTTGTGAGTCCTCCGGACAGTTGTGCGGGCAATCATCTGTTGCGATTAGTACACGCTGAATCGGCAGATGAGTCAGATTCTTGACACGACGTCGAATGTCCATCAGCATCGATAGTGTTCACACTGAAAACGAATTTGCTGGGTAATACCGTGATGAAGGTTTGCTCGGCTGGTCCAATTGAGTCGCTCGCGACGGGTTGCTCCCCTCCTAAGACTCGTTCATCGCCGTCGGCCCTCCCCCAAGGAGGTTAAGGAAACGTCGTATAACACGCCATTGAATAGTCCAAATTGAACAGTCCAAACCGCATCCGCACTGATACCGCGTCGAAGTCGACAGCAGGTCCACACGCCGCACCGCCGGCAGCCAATGCACGATTTGATTGGCCGGTTGTGGCTGTGTTGATTGCAGGGTTTTTGTGGGCATATTGGCCGACCCTCGTTTCGCTCGTGCAGATTTGGGATCGAGAACCGGACTACTCTCACGGCTTCTTGGTCATTCCATTGGCTGGATGCTTCCTGTGGCTGAACCGAGAACGTCGGCCTGGGTTTCGATTGCATTGGATCGGGCTGCTAGTCATCGCCTTGAGTATCGGTCTACGAACCGTTGGAATTCGCTTTGCCATCGATTCGGTCGATGGGTATTCGATTCTTGCTTGGGCGGCCGGCGTGGCACTTCTGTTGGGTGGCGGACCGATGCTGCGCTGGGCAGCACCCGCGATCATGTTTTTGTTTTTTATGGTTCCGCTGCCGTTTCGGATCGAAATATTGCTCAGTCAGCAGCTTCAGAGCGTCGCGACTCAGATCAGTTGCTTCGTGTTACAGCTTCTCGGGCAGCCAGCATTTGCCGAGAATACGACGATTCTCCTAGGTGATCAGCAGCTAAAGGTTGAACAGGCCTGTTCGGGTATGCGTATATTTTTTGGCACATTCGCGTTGGCGTTTGCCTACATCATCTTTGTCCGCCGAGAGCTCTGGGAAATCGTTATTTTACTGCTAAGTGCGGCACCAATTGCTCTAATAGTGAATTCACTTCGCATTGTGGCAACCGGTTTGCTGTATCAGAACTATTCCGGTGAAATGGCTCGTAAGTTCAGCCACGACATATCCGGCTGGGTGATGATACCGCTGGCTGCCGCTCTGTTTGGGTTGCTGACGTTGTATCTAAACCGACTGGTTCGTGAGACGAGCCCTTTGGAGCTGAGCGAATTGGTCAATCGCAAACGCTCGGAAGCGTGAACCTTGACGGCGGATTTATAGACGAGTACTTGATGAATTCCGGTTCGTTGTTTCGTTGAGAAGAACATGACATCAAAATCGACACCTAAGAAGAAACGAAACGTCGGCTCGAAGCCGATTGCGAAGGCAGGCCGTATTCAGCCAGCCGCAGCGAACGCGGCACGTGGTGCGAAGAACGACCACGAATTGTCCGTCCAGTTCTTTGTCACCACATTCGCGCGATGGTGGAAATTCGTTGTGCCCGCGACGCTGATTCTGGTTGTCGCATTGGCCGCCGGAGTGCTGTATACATTTCAGCCTGTCTTCAACGCGATTGCGTCTCTCCGAATTCAAGATTCAACTCCATACGTTGCGTTCTCCGACCATCGTGTCGACGACCGACACGACGCGAAGAAATACGTTCACACGCAAATCGAGCTACTCCGAAGTCGCCCGATTCTCGAACAGGCGCTTAGCAAACCAGAGATCGCCCGAATCCCTGAAATCGCAAAACGCAGTGATCCAGTCGATTGGCTCGCGACAAAGGCTCTCGTGATTCTACCCAAAGGCGATTCCGAGCTTTTGGAAGTTAGCTACGCAGGACCCGATCCCAACGATTCGGCGGCGGTGGTCAATGCGGTCGTTGATTCCTACTTCAGCTTGCACCGCGATCGTTCTGATCAGCGGATCAATCGAGTCGTCGAACTATTGGAAATAGAAAAGACTCGTCGTGAAAAACAAATTGCCATGTTGCGATCCGAGATCGGAGAACTCGAAAAACAATTGGTAACAAAAGACCCAAACTTGATCGCGTCGACGTTGGGCAACGCCGAAGTCATCGTCAGCGACAATCCGTTGCGAGGAATCCAGGAAAGCATGGCTGCCGCTCAAGTCGAGGCCAAAGTTCTGGAAGCTCAAATTACCGCGTTGGAAGAGGCACTACAGAATGAGCCGGAAATTCCTGAGGTTCTTCTGGCGAAGGCAGTTAACGAGCTGCCTGAAATCGCGACTACGCTAAGGCAAATTGGTGAAAAACAATCGCAACTCAGCCAAATCTTGACGAGTTCTGCGCAAGGCGAAAATGATCCGGCCTACGTTCGGTGTGAGCAGGACGTCAAGAATTTGGAAGTCTCGTTGGCCCGCTTGCGCGAAAATGCTCGACCGCGAATCGAAGCTGAAATGCGTGCATACGCAGGACTCGAACGTCAACAGAATCTGGCGAAGTTGAAAACTGATCTGGCGACGAAGAAGTTGATCGTAGCGAACATGACCGCGAATTACCAAGAGCGTCTGCGCGAGGCGAGTTTGTCGGGTGATCAAACCATGGATCTGCGAGTCAAAAAAGACACGCTGGCTCGGGAGCAGTTCGTTTACGACTTGATCGCAAAACGCGCGACGGAACTCAATACAGAAAAGAACGCACCGAATCGCGTGACACCTCTACACGCTGCAACGCCTCCAAAGATTCCTGTTGAGAGCATTCCGTGGAAGTTGCTTGCTCTTGCGACTATGTTCGGTCTTATCACGCCCATGGGCTTGGCATGCCTGGCCGAAATGTCGGTTCGACGCGTATCAAACGTCGAGCAGTTGGAGTCTCAAGCACTGATTCCAGTCGTTGGTGAAATCGCAAAAATCCCAAACCGAGCTTCGAGCTACACTTCAGGGACGCAGTATGAATTGGGGATATTTGAGGAAAGCATCGACAGCTTGCGCACCGGTTTGATTCTGTCTCACGAACACGAAGACATTCAAGCGATCGCTGTCGCGAGTGCCGTTTCCGGAGAAGGGAAGAGCAGCATTTCGTCGCAGTTGGCCGTGAGTCTAGCCCGGTCGACCGGCAAACCAGTTTTGTTGATCGACGGAGACATGCGGTCGCCGGATGCTCATCGAATTTTCAACATCAGCAATCAAGTTGGATTGGCAGAAGTGTTGCAAGGCGAAAAGAAACTCGACGAAGCAATCAACACCGAATGGAGCGAGCACGTTCACATTTTGCCTGCCGGGACATTAACTAAAAGTCCGCACAATTTGCTCGGGTCTGGTGAGTTCAAGAAAGTTCTGGACGAGGCACGCCATTGGTATCGCTATATCGTCATCGACACGCCGCCAGTTCTTGCGGCAAGCGAAGCGTTGGTCATGGCCCGCGATGCCGACGCGTCGCTGGTTTGTTGCATGCGAGATGTCAGTCGCCAATCGCACACCCGCACGACATACGATCGACTTTTGAACGTTGGTGCTCGTCCCATTGGTGCCGTGCTCAACGGTGTTCCAACACGCACATATGCTCGGCGTTACGGTAGCTACGACTACTCGGGCTAGAAGCTCGGGCCGCTGGCACAAAGGTCGTTTTTCCGACTGGCAATTACTCTGAAGCTCACGAATGCCCAACCACTATCGCTACCGATCGTCGTCAAAACGGCCCACGCGCGAGCTCAATTGGAAGCTCTTGGTTTCCACGTTGCTTTTGATCGCGTGCGCTGCTGGAGCAGGATGGTGGTGGCACCAGGCACAGCTTCGCTCACTGCGAGCAGCATTCTTGGAACGGGCCGAAGCCGCTGAAGCGGAAGGTCATCACTCGACAGCGGCAAGCTATCTGTTCCAGTACTTGAAGCTGACCAAAGACGGATCAGAAAAGAATGAGATGCTGGAACGAATCGCGAAAACTCGCGAGCGTGGAGCTGAAACGCCAGACGAGAAACGATCTGCCATCGAATGGTATTATCGAGCTGTCGGTGCGGCTCCCGATCGTTGCGACCTGCACGCCAGCCTCGCCCAACTGCTCCTGGACACAAAGCAGTTTTCATTGGCCGAAGAGCATGCCGACGAAGGATTGTCCATCGATCCGGACAACTTCGAGTGCAAACGAATTCGCAGCTTGGCTCGATTTGCACTGATGCGACAAGGCAAACCGGTTTCGGTTGACGGATTGACCGACGAGCTGAAGGAACTGAACGCTCGAGATCCCGGCGACGTCGAAGTTGCAACGACTTTGGCAAGGCTGTATCGAGTAGACGGGGCGGTCGTAGAAGACACGCCCGGCGAAACTGCAAATCGAATTATTGATGCGATGGTTGCGGCAGCCGATCGGGCTCACGCCGATTCGAAGAGCCAAAACGCCGAAGGGATCGACCAGAGTCAGCAAGCCGAATCCGATGGCGTGGATCAGTCAAAGCCCTATTTGGCTCGTTATCTTTATCGTACCGAATACGGAATTGATGGAGCAGCGGAAGATATCGACACAGCGGTCGAGCTGAATCCCAGTTCGCCTATCGTTCTGATCACGGCGGCGCAAGAAGCATCAAAGTCGGGCAGCCACCAGCGAGCACTCGAATACTACCAGCAACTTGCAGATTCAGCGCCGAAGGATCCACGTGCTTATTTGGGAATCGGCCAGTGTTGGTACAAGCTCGGCCAAACAGAAAAAGCGATTCAGGCGTGGAACGACGGGCTTGGGAAATCCGATCCGAATGATCTGGCAATCAACGTTCGTTTGGCCGATGTATTGCTCGGATTGCAGAGACTTGACGACGCGGAAACGCCACTCGCAAATGTTAAACTAGCCATCGAGCAATTAAGCTCCACTGGTCGAGAGCACATGCGAGATTGGGCGGTGGCGTCAAACGCGTTGCTGCTCGCGAAGCATGACGTGGCATTGAAACAATACTCAAGCGCGATAGTCCGGCTTCATCGCGTCGCTGCGACAGCAAAATCGCAGCTGACGCGCGCTGACGGAGTCACGCTTTCGTATCAAGCGTGGATTTTGCTTGGGCGAACATACGGCATGCTCGAACTTTGGGAAGATGCCGCGATCAGTTTTGATCGAGCTTTGGAAATTCTGCCTTCGTCGATGGAAACGCGGCTTTCGGCTGCACAAGCGTGGGCCGCGACGGGGCGGCTTGAAAAGGCCATTTTGTTGTGCGAACAAATCGTTCATCGGGACAACGCGCCGGCGCTCGCATGGTCGCTGTTGGCCAAACTTCAGTTGCAGTCTCAGCTGCGATTGCCGACAGGCGAACGGCATTGGCAACCGGTTGAAAATGTGCTCGACGCGGCGTTTGAACGATATCCCGAATCGTGGGAGCTTCCGCTCGTTCAAGTGAATTATTTGATGGTTAGCAATCCGGAACTGTCGAGTGCCGAATCAATGCGGGTGCTGCTCAATGCTGAATCGGCCCATCAAAACGAGCCTCAATTCTGGACGCTGCTCGCTCAAACCTATCAAGCGATGGGCCAGATTTCGGATGCGGATCGAGCTGTTGCGCACCTCGAGCAAATTACGGGTCGGTCGCTCGATGCGAGGTTGGTTAAAGTTGACTTGCTTACGTCTCGCCGCCAGTTCGAAGACGCGAAGAATGTGCTGCGCTCGCTAAAAGCATCGAACGAAAACGACGCGCGTAAGCTTCGAAACGCACGGATTCGTGTTGCGGTCGCAGAAGGAGACAGCAAGGAACTTAGCAGCGTGCTGCTCGCGGAATTGAAAGACGATCCGAAAAACGTACAGCTCCTTTCGCAACTCGCCGAACTTGCGTTTCAAGAAAGCCGGAATGCAGACTTGCGTAAATGGGTGGAAGAATTGAAGCGAATCGAAGGTGAGGCCGGTACGCAGTGGCGGTATTTTCAGGCTCGCGATGCGTTGAGATCAACAGACACAGATATCGACTCGGTCAAAGAACTTCTTTCGGATATTGATCGTTTGAGACCTTGGTGGCCGGGCGGCACGTTCTTGAAAGGGCTGATCGCCGAATACGAAAATCGTTCGGCAGATGCCGTGTCGGCTTACACTTCGGTGCTTAAGTTGGGGCTGCAAACTCCCGAAGTTTATCGGCGTCTGCTACAAGTGCTCTATCGAGACGGGCGAGTCGCCGATGCGGAGCAGTATGCTCGGCTCATGCAGCAGCGCTATCCGTTGACTCGCACGTTCAGCGGCAGCAGTTTTGATGAGAAAGGACAGCTGGGCCAAATGCGTCTTTCACTGCAGATCGCAAAGTCGGCAGTCGAACAGAATCCGAAAAACGTTGACGCAAGGCGTTGGCTTGGTCGCATGCTGATGCTCTCCGGAGACATCGACGAAGCTGAGCAAGAGCTGAAAGAAGTGACGAGCCTAGCACCGAATGATTTGCATTCATGGTCGGCGTTGTTTTCTTTCTATTTGCAGACGAACCGTATTAACGACGCGGCTGAAACGATCGAGTCTATTGCGAAGTCGCAAGACATTTCGGACCCGGAAAAGAACTTCGTTCTAGCGCAAGGTTATCAGTTGCTTGGCCAAGGCGCAAAAGCGGAAGCTTACTACCAGGAAGTCATTCGTCTTCAACCGAACAATATCGACGCGTTGCTTCGCTACGCCATGTTCTTGGCGCCTTTTGATTCGCCGAGAGCCGAACAGCATGCACGGCTGGCAATGAAGATCGCCCCGGAAAACCGTGCGGTTCGTCGAGTCTTAGCGATGATTTTGGGTAATCAAGTGGACCCTGTCGCTCAGAACGAAGCGACTCAGCTGATTGACGCGAACGCGCCCGATCGTGCGGAGCTTTCGGCCGCAGATCAGCGGTTAAAGGCAGTGCTTCTGTTGCGGCAATCGACGGATGAAACCGATGCTCAGGCAGAACAGATTTTGCGAACGCTGACGGAAACGCCTCAAGACCACAAGTCGGAAATGGGCGACCGCATGTTGCTGGCGAGCCTTCTTGAACAACGTGGAAATTCGCAAGCGGCCAAAGAGCAGTACGAAACAATCTCCGGATCAGAGCCTGTGTCGTCGCGACACCTAGCCGCATACGTCGCATTTCTGATCCGCACGAAGGATTATGATTCCGCCGACAAATGGCTCGCAGCGTTGGAGAAACGGGCGAAAAACAGCTTGCTGACCGTTCAGTTGCGATGTCACTTGCACATCGAATCAGGCAATAAAGCGGCCGCGGTCCAAGCGATGGAATCGTACGCCGCCGCCACGTTGCAAACGGTGGAAGGAGAAGACTCCACAAAACAAGTGATGCTAAACGTTGCTCAAGCGTTCGTGACTCTTGGCTTGTCCGACGCCGCGGAGAAATGGTATCAGAAGTTCAATCAAAGGTTTCCCGGTAACGAAGAGTATCTTGCCTTGCATTGGGCTCGCCACAAGAAATCGGCGAGCGCGGTCGAACTTTGCATCAATTCGGCAAAGCAAGACCTTTCGCCGGAAACAATTGTTGCTCTGGCAAAAGTGCTGATTCTTCAGACGGACGAACCTGCTGCAACTGACAACGACGTCGCCGAACAGATGATCGCACAGGCTCTGCAAAAGTACCCGCGCCATGACGAATTGCTGTTCTATGTAGCAAATCTTCGATTGAAACAAGGTAATGTCGATATTGCGATCGACCTCTATCGACGTCTTGTAGACGTTAATCCAAAACACGTGTTGGCCTGGAATAATTTGGCGGCGTTACTTGCCGAACAGCCAGGTGGTTTGGACGAAGCTAATCGATGTGCCGACCGAGCAATCGATGAGGCTGGCTATACTGTTCCGACGATTGTTGACACCAAAGCGATGGTTTTGATTCAGCGAGGCGAGTACGATGCCGCCGCCAACTTGCTGGCCGAGATCATTCGTTCGCCCAATGGAAAGGACGCTCGGTTCTATTTCCATCTGGCGATCGCGCTACAGCGAAGCGGAAAGACCGAGCCAGCAGGAAAGTCTCTCGCCTTCGCAAAAGATCTGGGGCTCGCTGACAAGTTCCTTACGAAAGCAGAAGCTCGGTATCTGGCGGAAATTAATTCGCGACTTGCACCGTAGGCGCGCCCATGTCGAAGCAACGTAACTTGATCCTCGTGTTTGCCGTGTTGCTGACTGTTGCCTCGGGATTGTTGCATGGCTACATGACACAACGTTGGGGTGCCGACGAACGCATGCAGACCGCAGCTGCGAGGTTAGCGGAGATTCCGCAGGGAATTGGCGATTGGCAATTGCGCGAGACGAAAGACCTCAGCAAAAGTGCGATCGACATGTTGCAGTGCGCCGGCTACTTGAACAACACTTATCAAAATTCGAAAACTCAGCAGCGCATTCATGTGACACTTCTGGTCGGTCCAGGAGCCACGATGGCGATCCATCGGCCAGAGATCTGTTTCGAAAGCAGCAACTACTCTATTCTGGGAGCAAAACGCAAAGTTGAAACGGTTGATAAAAACAACAAACATCACGAGCTATGGGCCATCGACTTCGAGACAAACGATATCGGTAAGAAAAAATTGCGGGTTTTATATGGTTGGTCCAATAGCGGCGAGTGGGCTGCCCCGGATCGTCCTCGACTGGCTTTTGCGGGCGAGCGGGTGCTGTACAAAATCCAAATCACGGACGCAGACCCGGATTTAGGGCAGGACGACGCCTCGTTGCAATTCGCGAACGTCTTATTTCCAATGTTGCAAAAGCACATCATGACATCAGCTCTGTAGCTAAATCCTCACGAAATCTTCGCGGAATTCTGCGGAGTTTTATAGGTTGATAGATGGCGGTCTTCGGCACAGGAAGTGCGACTATCGCCGAAGTGGTGCTCGACGCCCTTCAAGAATAGCCGGCGTTCAGTCCTGTTGATCGCTCGCAGCCAACTTTGATTCGCAGCATGAAAATACTCAACGCCTTTACGGTCGATGTGGAAGACTACTTCCAAGTGTCGGCGTTTGAAAACGACATCCAGCGTCGTTCTTGGGATCGATTTCCCTCGCGCGTTGAGCGTAGTACGTTGCGGCTATTGGAGTTGTTGTCGGACTACGACATTCGAGCGACGTTCTTCGTTTTGGGGTGGGTGGCGAAACGAAATCCCGATTTGGTTCGTGCAATTGACGATGCCGGGCACGAGATCGCTTCGCACAGCTACTGGCATCGGCTGATTTACAACGTCACACCGCGACAGTTCCGCGAAGATTTACGCCGGTCAAAGCAAGTTCTAGAAGACATTGTCGGCAAGCCGATCGACATTTTCCGTTCGCCAAGTTTTTCGATCACCAAAAAATCGATTTGGGCACTGGATATTCTTGTCGAAGAAGGGTTCAAAATCGATTCGAGCGTGTTCCCGATCTACCATGACCGCTACGGGATCCCGGACGCGCAACGAGACATTCATCAAATAGAAACCAATAGCGGGACTATTTGGGAATTCCCTCCGTCGGTTATCGAATATGGCAACTTCAATCTTCCCGTGTCCGGTGGCGGCTACTTTCGACTGTACCCGGTTAGTTGGACCAATTATTGGTTGCAGCAAATCAACGATCAAAAGAAACGTCCATTCATCTTTTACGTGCACCCGTGGGAAATCGACGATGAACAACCTCGCCTTCGAGCAGGTTCAGTTGTCTCTCGAATTCGCCACTATATGAATCTATCGACGACCGAAGAGAAGTTGCGACGGCTGGCGAGCACTTTTCAGTTCGGGAGCGTCACGGAAGTTGTCGAACAAGCCGCGTGCACCGTTCCGAATCACGTGTATCAGCTTGCTAACGTTCACGCATAGTTGGAATCGAAGGGCGATAATGAGACCCACATCGTGTGAAGACTCGAAGGTTGCGACCATGAGTGACACGTTGTTCGTTTCTGTTGTTGTGCCAGTTCGCAACGAAGCGAAGTTCATCAGGCACACGCTTTGTTCTCTTATAAACCAGCAGTACGCATCGGATAGGTCTGAAATTCTTGTTGTCGATGGACGGTCCACCGATAGCACTCGGGAAATCGTGAAGGAGTTCGCAAAACACGACTCCAATGTTCGACTGCTGGACAATCCCAAGCAATGGTCCAGCGCCGCGCGTAATATCGGTATCCGTGAGGCTCGTGGCGACGTTGTCGTTATCGTCGACGGCCATTGCGACATCCCAACGGACACGTATCTCGCGAATCTTGCGCACGCGTTTGAGAAAAGCAATGCTGGCATTGTTGGTCGCCCACAGACGCTAAACGTCGAGCACGCGTCGCCGCTTCAACAAGCGATCGCGATCGCTCGAGCGTCGCGACTCGGTCATCATCCGGATTCGTTCATCTATTCGAGCGAGAGTCAGTTTGTTCCTGCGTCCAGCGTGGGCACCGCGTATCGACGTGAAGTATTCGACCGCATAGGAATGTTCGACGAAAGTTTCGATGCTTGCGAGGATGTGGAACTCAACACGCGGGCGGACAACGCGGGCGAGAAATGCTATTTCACCGAAACCGTCGGCATTCGATACTACCCGCGGGCATCACTGCGAGCGTTGTTTCGACAGATGAAACGGTACGGTCGTGGCCGCGTTCGCTTGGCAAGAAAACACTCCGGCACAGCGAGTTGGAAGTCGTTCGCGCCTGCGTTATTCGTCGCGGGCCTTCTGCTTGGTCCAGTTAGTCTGATTTTGCCCTCGTTTTTCTTTTATGCGTATCTCGTGGCCGTTTTGACGTATGTTCTTGTTGTGGCGATGACAAGTGTCATGCTGACTCTGACAAGCGGCGTGCCGAGTCATTTGTGGCGACTGCCAGCCGTATTCGTGACAGTGCATTTTGGTGCTGGCTGGGGGCTTCTGACAGAACTCATTTTCGGTAAATCAAAGCCGATCAAGACTTAAACGACGAAAGCCGATTTCTGATCATGCCAGCTCCAGCAAGAGTCTGTTTCGTCGTCGAGAATCTGTTGCCGGCCGGCACAGAGCTGTGGATTGTCCGCTTGATCGAACGACTCGATCGAAGCCGCGTCGAACCGTTTCTCTGTTTGCTTGACGGTGAAAACGAGCTCTCGACAAACTTGATTCCAGACAATTGCAAAACGCTATGCTTGGGGATGAAGAGCATTTGCAGTCGTCACGGGTTGCGATCGGGGAGGCGATTCTATCGATGGCTCAAGCACAACGATATTCAGATTGTACAAGTTCACCACGCCGATCCGACATATTTCGGTGTGCCAATTGCGAAGCTCGCCGGCGTTAAGAAAATACTGCAGACGAAATACGATCTCGGCTATTGGCTTACTTTCCGCGATCTTTGGTTGCACCGGTTGGCTCGTCGGTTTGTCGATCTGACCGTTGCCAATTGTCGGGCATGCCAAGTCGCGGCGACTGAGCAAGAATGGGCGCCTCGGAACGGTGTCGTCGTTGTCGACAACGGGATTTCGATCGATCGCCTGGCAGAGATTGAACCGTTGAATATGACGGATGCTCAACAAGTCAACGTCGGCATGGTGTGCAATCTGCGTTCGGTTAAAGATCCGTTCGTCTTCGTGCAGGCCGCCAAAAGCGTTTTGACAACGCGCGATAATGTGCATTTCCACATTGCGGGCGACGGAGAAATGTTCTCCCAAGTTCAGCGACATATCGACGAGGCGAATCTGACTGAGCGGTTTACCATCCATGGTGCGGTCGAGGACGTACCGAGATTCTTGGAAAGCATGCACATAGCCGTGTTGTGTTCGCAGTCCGAGGGGCTTTCGCATTCGGTATTGGAGTACATGGCTGCTGGACGAGCTATTGCTGTTACGGAAGTTGGCGGAAACTGCGAGTTGATTACTCATGAAAGCAGTGGATTGCTTTTCCGAGCCGGCGATGCAAATGGATTAACCGCATCTATTGAACGCTATATTGCCGATCCGCCATTCGCGAATCGAATGGGTGCGAGTGCAAGAAAGGTCGTTTCCGAGCGTTATAGTTTGGAGGCGATGACAGCTCGTTTCGAAGCATTTTATTCGGGGTTGGTGAAACCACGTTCTTCGCAATCGATCGAACGTACCGCCAATTGCATCGCGACCTGATCGCACAGCAACATGCGCAGCCGTAACATGAAAACTACCGAATCAACCGCCGAAGAAAGCACGCTCAGTGGCGAGGTGCGCAACGTCGGCAGGCATTCAGTGATTTACATGCTTGCGCCGGCGATTTCCAAGGTCATCGGCTTTCTGCTTTTCCCGCTGTACACCAGTTTTATTTCGACCAGCAACTACGGCGTCAGTTCGCTCATCGAAATTGCCATGACGTTTGCGATGCTGGTAATGTCGGTCAACTTGGCCGATGGCATGACCAGGTTCTACTATGCGACCGACGATGAAGGTGAGCGCCGCAAAGTCGTTGTGTCGGTGATAGCGGGGATCGCCGGGATCGGAATCCCAGCTGTGTTGGTTTTCATTTTGTGCTCCGGAGCAATCGCGAACTTCATGCGATTGGAAGTTGCTTTCGTCCCGCTATTGCGCATCGCGTTCGCTGCCGCTTGGTTTTCGATGCTGGCGGAAATCGGTTATGCCTACTTGCGCATGCGATACAAATCAAAGACGTTTGTCGCGTTAACCGTGGCGCAGATCTTGCTTTTCATTGCACTAAACGTCGTTTTCGTGGTCTTCCTGCAATTAGATATCTGGGGCATTTTTTTCTCGACGTTAATCGTGCAAGGACTGCTAGGTGTTGGCATGGCGGTCGGAATATTGTCGGCTTTGAAGGTGAGTCCAGACTGGAAACTATTTGGACGGATGGTGCGATTTGGTGCGCCGCTGATGCCAGCCACTGTGTCTCAGCAGCTGAACAATTACGTGCATCCGATGATGTTGCAGTGGCTGTCCGTTGCCGATCCAGCTGTCGCGGCGACTCACGTTGGTGTCTTTGCCGCGGGACAAAAGATTGGCGTGGTCGTCAATCGCTTTGTGGTCGTTCCGTTTAACGGATTCTGGAGGCCCAGACGCATGGAACTTGTGATGCGTCAAAGTGAATCGGTCAATCGAATCCTCGCGAGAATGTGTACTTATTCGTTCGTCTTAACGGCGGCATTTGCGCTCTTGCTTTCAGTCGCCGCAAAATCCACGCTGTTGCTGATGAACGAGTACGGGCTTGTGAGTGACGAGGCTTACCTAGACGCTCATTTGGTAGTTCCGCTAATCGCACTGGCCTACACAATTCATAGTTTGGAGCCTCACTTTGCAACCGGCATGCACGCCAGCGGGCGAACCAAGCAGGCAACCGCTATTGGGCTCGTGGCACTGGCAGCAACCATTGCAACGAATTGGCTGCTAATTCCGAAATTAGGCTTCGTCGCCGCGGCAATTGCAACCAATGTCGGTGTCGTAATTCGCGCCGGGGCGTTTTTAGCGGTCAGTCAAAGGAAACTGCGGATTCCATACGAGCTTAGTCGATTGGCCATCGCCATTGTCGTTGCGGTTGGATTGTTCCTCACCATTCGAACGGTCGAATTCGATTCGACGTGGGCGACGCTGTTAGGTGGCATCGCGATGTCGACGCTATATGCACCGCTGTTGCTTTGTTGCGGGTTCTTAGACAAAGATGAACGACTGAAACTGGCCACAACAGTTCGTGCCACATTAGCACGATTTCGTGCGGCGCGCCAGGCAACTGGCTAGGGTTTTTCATGGTAATCGCATCCGGCTACTCTCCGCCTGACATACACGAATCGCACGACGATGCGATCGCTGATGTGTTGGACGAACTAACCCCGATTCTCGATGAAGACCCGAGTAACGCTCGTTGGTCGCGAGCTCCCGCGTTATGGTTGGTTGCTGTTTACATCGGACTGTTCATCATTCGACCATGGGAAGTGATTGCTCCTTGGTTGGGCGACTTGAGATTTGAAAAGGTCTATGCGATTGGAATGATCGCGGTTGTCGCATTGACTGGCAGAAAATGGAAGCCAACCGCGCAGTGTATCAGCGTGATTGCTTTTGCCAGTGCGGTTGCACTGTCGGCGGTCTTCGCATGGAATTCGGCGTTGTCGTGGGAGCCTCTTTATCGGTATGCCACAGTTGTTGTAACGTACTTTCTGTTTGTTTCTGTCATTCGGCAAGCAGTGGACCTTTACTTTCTGATCATGACCTATGTTGGCGTCATGTGGGTTTATATCGCGAAGTCACTTTGGGAGTACTTCGTTAACGACCGACACGAATTCGCTCAGAATGTTCCACGACTCGTGGGTATCGATCTAACGTACGGTGAAACGAATGCCGTCGCGATGTCAGTAGTGCTTTCGTTACCTTTCTGGATGTTTCTGTGGCGACGACGCAAGAGCCTGACAACCGATTGGCCATCGTCTTGGTCGAAAGGGTACGTGGCCGCGGTCGCTACGTATCCGGTACTGGCGGTCACGGCCGTGTTGCTCACCAACAGTCGAGCTGGAATGCTCGGCACGGGAATGTTTGTTGTTCTCGCTCACATTCGATCGACGCGAAAGACGTCTTGGGCGAAATCGGCGGCCATGGGGTTTGCGTTGATCGTGCTGCTGTGGATCGTCGCGCCGCAGCAACAAAAGGACCGGCTTAGTACGCTGTGGGACCCGTCTTCCGGTCCAAGCAACGCGCACGCGTCCGCCGATGGTCGCTGGTTGGGATTCCTTGCGGGAATCGAGATGTTCGAGCGTAAGCCAATTTTTGGCGTGGGCATCGGGAACTTCTTGGACTATCGCATTTCGTTTTTGGATGGTGTTCCAAAAATTGCACACAACTTGCCAGGCGAAATTCTCGGTGAAACGGGATTGGCGGGCGCTGTCACATTTCTTGTCATGGTAGTTTTTAGCTGGCGAAACTGTCGCCGGACTATTAGCATTTGTAGAGGTTCGGCCGCGCCCACTTTCATGACATTTCACGAACTTGCATTAGCGCTTTCGAACTCTATTCTTTTACTATTACTGTTCGGACTGTCGCTGCACAATGCACTGCGGTTCAACTGGCTATGGATAGCGGCGTTTGCCATGTGTCTTGCCTTATGCGCACGACACGCAGACGATAGCGAAATGTCTATCCACGAGCCTTCCTATGCATGATACCCATCCGATTGTCGACATCTTTCGCGAACGCTATGAAGCTCAGTTTGGCGAAGTGGTTCGCTCGGTTCGCGTCGTCGAGTTTTGGGCAAGAACGTTTTCAGAAATCTACCTGCTTGAGTTCACGACAGATTCCGAGCCGCGACGAATTATCGGTAAGCGGATCATTCATCATGCCAGCAACGACGTTTACACAGATCGCGGGAATCCGGCGCAGATTGAGTTCGACGCTTTGAATTCGCTCGATTTCTCAAGCATTGAAAACTGCAACGTTCCGACACCTTGGTTGATCGACACCGAGAAGCAATGCTATTTCATGGACTTTGTCGACGGCGCAGAATTGGAATCGTTGATGGGGAATCTTCGGTTCTTCGTGCCGCGAACATCGTTCCTGCAGTTGGGACAAGTCTATTTTCAAGCAGGCCGTTGGCTGTCTCACTTCCAGCGTTTGACTAACATCGAATTCTCTGATGAACGAGCACTCGAATCGGTTGTTTTGCACTGCAATCATCGGTTGCAGATGATTGCGGAGTCTCGCGACTATCGGATCCCGCGCTATTTCCGGCAAGTGGTGCTCGAACAGATTGAGCATCTGCTACAGTATATTCAAGGGCCCATTCCGGTCGCTGGCTGTCACGGTGACTTCGGGCCGTGGAACATGATCATGCGAGGCGACGAGCTCACGGTCATCGACTTTTATTCGTTTCGGCGTGAATTCATCGCGATCGATCCGACCAACATTTTGGTCAACTTGGAGAACCAACGGGCCGCACCCAGCTTTAGCCGCCGTAGGATCGATTTGCTCGCTCGTCAATTCATTGCAGGCTATGGTGTCCAGCACGAACTGGATCTCGCTGCTTTAGAAATTGCCGAGATTTTTTACCGCGTTTGCAGCATCCACGGTAGCATTATTTCCAAGGGCGATCATTTGCGTGAGCGCCTGCGAACTCATCGAATTCTACGACGCAACCTTTCGTGGTTAATGAATGCGAACCAACGGCAATCGGTTTGGAACAAAATCTCGTCCAGAACTGCGTGCCTGGCATAATCTTTGCCCATATTCTTCCAATAACCGTATAGTTTGAGAAAAAGTCCTGTAACGCTCGCGAGCTTGTTGCAAGACTCCATCAAACTTCTGGGCGAGATGAACCTTTTCTACATCAAGCGGAAGAATTGCAGATGAGATTTCGAGTTGGCATCGTCGGAGCGGGGCACATCAGTGAATTCCACCTGCAAGGTCTGCAGCGATTGGATTGCGTCGAGATCGTTGGGCTCACCGATCTTGATGCCGAACTTGCAAGAAGTCGATCCGACCAATTTGGCGGATTGTCCGTCTGCTCGTCGCTGGAAGATTTGCTTTCGCAAAAGCCGGACGTCGTTCACGTTTTGACTCCTCCCGCCAGTCACGCCGAAATCGTTCTCCGTTGCCTTGAATCCGGCTGCCACGTGTTTGCCGAAAAGCCATTGGCCACAACCGTTGCTGACTGCGATCGGATTATCGAAGCGGCCGAGCGATCTGGCAAATCCGTCGGCGTCGACCATTCACTCCTGTTGGATCCATTTACGACGAAGGCACTCGTTGTGGTTCGGTCAGGGAAGATTGGACGTGTCCTGAATGTTGAATGTCATCGTAGCCAAGACTGGCCTCCGTATGTTGGCGGGCCGTTGCCTCCGCACTATGTTGATGGCGGTTTTCCTTTCCGCGACATCGGAATTCACTCGCTCTATCAGATTGAAGCGTTTCTCGGAGAAATCACCGACGCAACTTGGTCGTTTCAAAAGCTTGGTGATGACACAAACTTGGCATTCGATGATTGGCGTGCCACACTGAAATGCAATGAAGGAACAGCTCACGTGCATCTCTCCTGGAACGGGCATCCTCTGCAAGACGTGATCACCGTTCAAGGGACGGAAGGCACGATTCGTATCGATCGGTTCGGCATGAAGGTCACGACGAAGAAAATGAGCCGTCTTCCCGAACATCCGCAACGTGCCGCAAATTCGCTTATGGAAGGTCTTCAGACGCTGGTTCAAGTTCCAGTCAACTTGGCCAAGATCGTCACGAAGAAGATTCGTCGATACCACGGCCTGCAAGCCATGGTCTCTGACTTTTACGATGCTTTGCAGCATGACCGACAGCCGCTTGCGACCGCTGACGACGCTCGCCGCATCGGATATTGGGTCGAGCAAGTGGCTGCGGACGCGGACCGTCAGAAGCAGCGAATGGTGCTCGATCGACAGCCTCGACAACTGGACGCGAAAACACTTGTTACTGGTGCAACAGGTTTCATTGGGGGCCATTTGCTCGATCGATTGCTGCAAGAAACCGACGAGCGAATTCGCGTGCTTTGTCGCCGTCCAACCGAACGCTTAACGAGCAATCCTCGTTTAGAAATCATCATCGGCGATCTTGGAGATCCCGCCGCTGTCAACAAAGCAGTAGCTGGCGTCGATCGAATCTACCACGTCGGCGGAACGGTTCATGGCGAGCCACATGACTTCTACCGCGGCTCGGTGATTGGAACGAAGAATATTGTGGACGCGGCACTCAAGCATGAAGTTCAACAGCTTATTCATATCAGCTCGCTGAGTGTTCTGCACTCGGCGAAATTCCGCAAGAAGGATCGCATAACCGAAACGTGGCCGCTGGAACCAAAAGCGGAAGCACGAGGACATTACACGCAGACGAAGCTGGAAGCTGAAAAGATCGTTGTCGACGCTGCGAAACAATACAAGTTGCCCGTCGTGATTCTGCGACCGGCAGAAGTGATCGGAGCCGGTGCTCCTCTGTTGTCGCCGGGTGTCGCCAAGAAAGTAAAAAACAGATTGTTGATTCTGGGCGATGGTACGCTGTCAGTGCCGCTGGTAAACGTTCACGACTTGGTCGATGCAATCTGCATCGTCTGCGATAAGAACGTCTTCGACGGATCGATTTATCACATCGTCGATGAACAGCAGCTTTCGCAAAACGAACTCGCGGCAAAGTACGTCGCGATGACCGGCGACAAGTTAACGATAACGCACGTACCTCGCTGGTTTCTCTCGCTGGCAGCAATTGGCATTCAGTGCCTTTGTGGAGTGCTCAAACGTCCTGCACCTCTGTCTCTATATCGACTTAAGTCTGCTCTTTCCAAACGCAATTTCGATTGCGCAAAAGCGCACCGAGAAATCGGCTGGATTCCGCAGCGCGGACTCGACCAAGCGCTTCAAGAAACACTCGACGCTCTGAACATCGAGACGGCCGACGCAGAAGAGGAGTCCGAGCACCAGGTGCCGTGCGTGTGTTGACGCGTGGATTGAGCAACATTGGGTTCATCCGGTAGAGAGCGGCAAATCCCCATTCTTTTACGGTCGCGGATGTACATTGCGATCCAGTTGCTTTACGCTCAGTCGTTATGACTCACCGGAAACGAAACGCCTCAAGAAGATCGCAATCATCTGAACGTCGGTACGGGTGGCGGTTCTACTACGCTGGATTAATGTTGCTGGCTGCTTTGGTGGTGATCGGAGTTATGATTCACAGGGCTCGAGAAACTTCTCGTAATGCCCCAAGTGATTCGGTCTCACTTCGATTGGCTGATGCAAGGCCCCATGTGTCGACTTTGGACAAATCGGTTGACGCTTCAACTTCACCGTGGAGCGGAATTGACGATCCCAGTAGCGATGGCTGGGACAGCGAAGTATTCAGTGCTCTGGCGACCCAGCAGCTAAATAGGATCGGCAAGTTCCTGACGCAGGCTAATCCGATCGACAAGCAGGAGCTGAAATCGTTGCTGGCTGCAACATTCCGTTGCGAAGATCTGCTTCCACTGTTATCCGAGTGCTACCGCGACGAGGCGTTGATTGTCGAACGAATGGAAGGCGAAACGCAGACGTCCAGCAATGACTCGTCGCCGCAATCAATTCAAGGTTTGGCATTCCACGGAGTGGATGGGATGCTTCAGGCATTATCTCAATTTAAGACGCTGTTGGCAGACACGGACGCAAGCCATTCTAAATTCAAAGTGTTTCGAGTTGAGCAGTCTTCCGAAGGCATTACGACTCGACAGTATTTTTCCCTGTCGGGTCATGGCTCACGACGAACGATCCAGCATAACGCCACATGGTCGGCGCGGTGGCAGCCGAGCGAGGATGGCAAGCGTCCCCGCCTACTTTCCATCAGTGTGGAAGATGTTGAGCAAGTGAGCACACATGGGGCGCAACGAAGCAAGCTCTTTTCGGACTGTACCGAATCGGCTTTGGCCGGGAATGAAAGTTATGAAAAACAATTAAAGCTAGGCTGGAATCACTGGCTCGAACGCGGACAAGATGACCACCATTATTTCATTCTGTCTACACCTGGTCTCGCAATCGGCGACGTTGATGGTGACGGCTTGGATGATTTGTATCTGTGTCAAGAAGGAGGACTTCCCAATCGCCTGTTTCGTCAACAGATGGACGGAACGCTGCTCGACATTTCTGAAGAAGCGGGCGTCGACTTGCTGGAAAACTCTCGGTCAGCACTCCTGGTCGACTTGGACAATGATGGTGATCAAGACTTGGTTGTTGCGGTCCTCGGTGGCATCGTTATCGCGAAAGGAAATGGACTCGGGGAGTTTTCGATCCATGATGTCTTGCCAACTGCGGATGATGTGATGTCTCTTTCGGCCGCCGATTTCGATCAGGACGGGCGACTTGATGTTTACGTCTGCGCGTATGCCCCAAGTAGTTTCTTAGAGCAGTCAATGAATGTTTTGATAGCCGCCGAAGCCGAGAATTTTGTCTATCACGATGCCAACAACGGCGCGCAAAACCATCTCTTTCGCAACGAGACAACAGCCAAGGATGGATGGCGATTTCGCGACGTCACCAAAGAGATCGGCCTGTATGAAAACAATCGGCGCTGGAGTCTCGCCGCGTCTTGGGAAGATTTTGATAACGATGGCGATCAAGATCTTTATGTGGCAAACGACTACGGACGAAACAACCTCTATCGAAACGATTTGGACGCGAGTGGACGGCGGCGTTTTGCAGACGTGGCAGCGACGGCTGGCGTCGAAGACAGTGCTTCGGGAATGTCCGTCAGCTGGTCCGACTATGACCAAGATGGTTGGATGGATATCTACGTCAGCAATATGTACTCTTCGGCCGGAAATCGAATCGCCTATCAAGAACGCTTCAAAGCTGATGCACCATTGGATGTCAAACAGCGGCTGCAACGGTTCGCCCGTGGAAACACGTTGTTGCAAAATCAGCGAGACGGCACGTTTGCCGATACAAGCCTCGAAGCTGGCGTTACGATGGGCCGCTGGGCATGGGGCTCGCAGTTTGTCGACATCAACAACGATGGGCGCGACGACCTTGTCGTTGCCAATGGCTATATCACGACTGAAGACACGAGCGATTTGTGAAGTTTTTTTTGGCGGCACGTCGTGTCGCAATCGAGAAATCTGGCAGATGACATCCATTCCAACGACAGAACGCGAAGCAGTGCCCAGCTAACTTCGATGATGCGTAAAGGCAGGTCGTTCAGTGGCCGCGAGAGGAACTGCTGCTTCCTGAACACTTTGTCAGACGCCGACGCGAACGGACGTTTTGCCAACGTCGCGGCCGCATCTGGTCTCGACTTTGCAGACGACGGACGTGCAATAGGAAGCCTGGATTGGGACCTGGATGGCGATTTGGACGTTTGGGTGACAAATCGAAATGCTCCGCGGTTGCGACTGATGAGGAACGATACACAGCACCAAAACCGCTACGTTGCTTTTCGGTTGATTGGCAATGGGACGACAGTCAACCGCGACGCGATCGGTACTCGCATGGAAATAGTCACACAGGATGAACCGAACACGGTCCGCGCAAAGACGCTACGTGCCGGTGACGCGTTCCTGTCACAGTCAAGCAAGTGGCTGCACTTCGGGCTTGGCAAGCACGGCTCAATTAAGTCGGTTCGCGTACGTTGGCCCGATGGCTCAGTTGAAGAGTTCGGTCCAGTCACCGCAAATCAACGTTACCAAATCAAGCAATCTTCGGGACAAATCGAAAGTTGGGAACCGCCAGCTCGAAATCTTGCAATTTATCCGTGGACGCCCACGCTGCCTGAGCGATCATCAGCGGCACGAGTCCCTCTCGTGTTTCCCGTGCGAGTTCCAAACATGTCGTATCACGACTTTGCCGGTCGGGATCACGACCTGTCGATCGGCAAACGTCCCCTGTTGCTCAACCTGTGGGCAAGTTGGTGCTCTCCATGTTTGGCTGAACTGCAGGAACTAAAGCAACGGCACGAAGAATTCAATGAGGCGGGTTTGGATGTCGTTGCTTTAAGCGTCGACCGTTTGAGCATTGGCCAGAGCGGTGAAGGCACTCAGGCTCATTCGAATGCTGACGAACGGTTTGTCTCGGAATTGAGCGCACCTTTCGTTATGGGCCGAGCACCCGAACAAGTAGTCGACACGATTCAGTTTTTGCACGATCTGGTGATTCACTCGCGCCAGACGTTGCCAATACCGACATCGATACTATTGGATGGCGATGGTCGGTTGATCGCCATCTACAAAGGTGATGTTTCTCCGGAAGCGGTTTTCGTCGACCTCAAGCGATCAAAGGCGACTTTTGTCGAACGTAAGACGAATGCGGCCATGATTGATGGAACGGCAATCCGTCACAGTCTGTTAGACAATGTCGCTCAACGCACTCATGCTTACACGCTTTTTCAGGCCGGTTTTGCAATGCGCAGGGCGGATCGCGTACAGGAAGCGATCAGTTATTTTTCAGATGCGGTTGCCGTCGCTCCTGAATCCGTTACAGCACATCTCTATCTGGGTGATGCGCTCGTTGAAGGGAAGCGTTACCACGATGCAATCTTACAGTATCAGTTGGTTCTACGAATGAACCCTTGTTTCAGAGGCGTGCACGTCAAACTTGCCAATGCCTTGCAGGCGATAGACCAAATCGATGAAGCGGCGGAGCATTACAAACAGTCTTTGCGATTAGTACCGGACGACGCTGACGTTCACAGCGAGCTAGGCAAACTCTTCGTCCGGCGGAAACGTTACTCCGACGCTTTGCTGCATTTTGAAAAGGCCGCGCGAATGCGGCCCGATTCGGTCGTAACGCACGTCAACTTTGGTAACGTGCTAAAAATCACTGGCCGCTACAAGGAAGCTGCGACGGAGTATGAAGCAGCGTTGCGCATCGATCCGGATTCTGCGGAAACGCACAACAATTTGGGTGCAGCGTTGCAGGCTCAAGATCGTTTTGACGAAGCGATCTCACATTATCGGGTCGCACTGGAACTCGACCCACAACTAGCGGTGGTCCATCGGAATTGGGGGCGAGCGCTGCAAATGAAGGGAACCTTCGAAGAGGCTGTGACGCATTTTCAAGCCGCGGTACGGATTAAGTCGGATTTCGCACAAGCTTATTACGAGCTGGGGAGAACTCAGCTGCTGCTGAACCGTGTGAATCAGGCAGTTGAGAATCTAGAAAGAGTTCTTCGGCTAACACCGAGCGACGGCGCGGCCCATCGCGAAATGGGGCGTGTGCTGATCATTCTGGGGCGGCTGGACGAGGGGATTAGCCATTATCGTACCAGCCTGCAGCTAAGACCAAGCGATATAGAAACGCTGAATAATCTCGCTTGGCTATTGGCAACAACCGAAGATGACCGGGTGCGCGATGGTCAAAACGCATTCATGCTGGCTGAGCGAGCCGCTCAACTTACGAGCAATGAGGACCCACTTGTTCTGGATACGCTTGCCGCAGCTTATGCGGAAGTTGGAGATTTCGAAAAAGCGATACGATGGCAGACTAGAGCAATCGAATTGTCGCCAAGCAACCAAAAAGATGGTCGGGCTAGGCTAGAACGCTATAGATCCGGGAGCCCATTCCGCGAACTGCGTTCTGAAAAAACAAGTCCAGCTGATGATACATCAGCCGCGGAACGCTAACGCGCGACCGATGGATGAAGTATGGCTGTTTCACTCTTTGAACGCCTGATCGCGGTGATCATTTATCGAACTCGGTCCGCATCGCACGTTTGGGTCTCAGGTGTTGAACATTTGGATGCCCAAGCGTGCAGGATCAGTTGCCATTTTAACGAAAACAGCAAACTTGCAATGTGTTGTTCCTCACTTTAGGTTATGGACCTGCGGACTGACCAAACCAGCTGAAAGAGGGTGAATTTCGATGAGTTTGATGTTGAACAAGAGTACTTTTAGAAACTTGCTTGGGGCGATTGTCTTAGTTGCGTGTGTCGCCGGAAGCACAAATGCTGCAGACATCTTTTATATTCAGCGGAATGACGACCCGTCGGACGAGGGCGACGATGCTCAGATCGAGTTTCTGGAAGGCCTAGGTCACACGCTCGACATCTGGGGTAATGATTCGGCGAATGCCGATCCAGACGGGGCCTTTGAGGCCGCGGAAGAGGCTGATCTCGTTTGGATCAATGAGTCGGTCAGCTCTGGACGCGTTGGCATTTTCTCGGACACCGAAACGCCAATTATCAACAACGAGAACTTTGCTTGTGACACGCTGGGTTGGAGTGAAGAGGGTATTCGCTCGAACGAAGGTCACGGTTCGCCCGGTACGATTCGAGACAACCTCGAGGGCGAACCTG
>JAGQPC010000269.1 GCA_020426925.1 Planctomycetales bacterium
GATGCCCGATTCCAAAAGATTTTTGCATCCTGAAGCGATCAGTCGAATCTCTCGATTGCAGTTGCGGGCTCGGTACGTCGTCGAAGGTTTCCTTTCTGGCATGCATCGCAGTCCGTACTTTGGGCAATCGATTGAATTTCGCCAGCATCGAGAATACGCGCCGGGCGACGATCTCCGCCACGTCGATTGGAAAGTGTGGGCACGACAAGACCGACTGTACGTAAAGCAGTTTGAAGAAGACACCAACATGCGTTGCACGTTGTTGGTCGACGTGTCCAACAGCATGAAGTACGGCAACGGTCCGCTCAACAAATACGAATACGCAAGCACCGTCGCGGCCAGTATGGCTTATCTGATTCTTCGACAAAACGATGCGGTCGGATCGGTAGCATTCGACGAACGCATTCGTCAGGCCGTGCCGGTTCGTTCGAAACGCAATCATTTGCAGTCGATTATCGATTCGATGAACGTCAGTGAGCCAGCCGACAAAACGGAAATGCTATCGATCATGCGCGGCGTTGCGGAAAAAGATTCGCGCCGAGGCATGATGATTCTGATTTCTGATCTGCTGACTGATGTCGAGATGCTGCTGAAAGGACTTCGCATGCTGAGGCAGCGAGGCCACGACGTGCTGGTATTTCACGTTCTGGACGACGATGAACTCGATTTTCCTTTCAGCGGCCCGACTCGATTCGAAGGAATGGAATCGCTCGATTCCGTGAATTGTAATCCTCGAGCACTGCGCGAAGGCTACTTGGAAGCGCTGCATGAATATTTGGAAAGCGTTCGCCACGGCTGCGCGAAACATTGCGTTGACTACGCACTCATCCGCACCAGCCAACCTCTCGATGCGGCACTGGCCACTTATCTAAGTAATCGATTGGGCATGCACCACAAGAATTAGACAGGATTCGATTCACCCGAAATGCAGTTCCTCTATCAACCACTGACCTGGGCATTCTTTTTGGTGCTCGCACCTTTGTTGATCCACCTGATCAACTTGATGCGACAGCGCCGTGTGCAATGGGCGGCGATGGAGTTTCTGCTAAAGAGCCAAAAGAAACACCGGCGTTGGATTTGGTTGCGGCAACTGCTGCTGTTGCTGTTGAGAATGTTGGCCATCGCCGCGATTGTTGCGATGCTGGCCCGATTGGTCACTCGTGATCAATGGTCCAGTTTTTTCTCCAGCCAAGCTACGCATCATTATGTTTTGCTGGACGACAGTTTTTCGATGACGGACCGAACCGGCAGCGTCGAAGCATTCGATCTGGCCCTGCAATCGATTTCAGAAATCTGCAAGCAAGCCAGCAAGCAAGGAACAGTCCAAAAACTAACGCTCATCCGATACTCGCAAGCTGGAAAAGCGGCCGACACGCAGCAGCAAGCCGCATCGATCGCCGATCTGAATGACCAGGTGATTACCGATTCGCTTCTGCAACTTTTGGAAGAACGCAACAAGCTCCTAACCGTCAGCGACTTGGCGATCGGACCTGATGCCGCATTGGATCTTGCCGAGCGATTGATGCGGCAGGCGACTGATGAAAAACGAATCGTGCATTTGGTGTCCGATTTTCGAGACGAAACGTGGGACCAACCGGTCGAGCTGGCGGCGACGCTCGAACGGCTGTCAACGAACCAAGTCGACCTGCGATTCGTGCGATGCGCGAAGCAACAACAGGACAATATTGCTCTCGTCGACCTGCGTCCAGCCAGCGGCACACAGTCAGCGGGCGTTCCGATGTTGGTCGATGTTAAGGTCAAAAATTTCGGTGCGAGGCCTGCAGCTAACGTTCAGGTAAAGGTCCGTACCGAATTTCATCCGACGTCTCCTGACGGATCGGAACTCGCCGCAACCGAAGAACAATTACCCAACGTCGTGATTGAGAATGTCCAGCCTGGCGAGACAGTTACGCGAACCGTCGAAGTCTATTTTGCGACCTCGGGCCGACACATCGTTCATGCGTCGTTGGTTCCGGATGCAGTCGAAGCAGACAACGATCGCTGGTGCGTCGTCGACTTGCCCGAAGGAGTTCCCACTCTGCTTGTGGACGATACCGCTGATCAGCGAGGTGCTTACTTCTTGGAGTCGGTCTTTCAGCCGGGCAAGAGAACGCAAACAGGAATTCGTCCGGCCACGCAACCGGCAACTTTTCTGCGAGACATTTCAACTGATGAGTTGCAGCAGTTCGAAGTGGTCTACCTTCTACGTCCAGACAAACTTTCGGCACAGGCCACTGAAAATCTGAATGCTTACGTTAACGGCGGCGGTGGGCTTGCTATATTCCTCGGGCCCGAAGTTGACTTGAACTTCTTCAATGATTGGTACGCGGAAGGGAGCGGGCTGTTCCCGGTTGAGCTAACCGGAATCGACGAGTTACCGCAGTCGCCCGACGGTGCTCCTGATGTGCTGTTCGCCGATCATCCGATTTTCTCCGTCCTTCACGGCCAGCGAAATCCGTTTGCACGAAATCTGCGCGTGAGCCAGCACGTAAAACCGAAAGCAACGTGGCGGCCGGCTGCTGAATCTTCCGTGCGTGTCGTTGCGTCGCTGCGCGATGGCTCCCCATTGGTCATCGAAAAACACGCCGGTGCTGGACGACTACTTCTGTTTTTGACAACGGCCGATACTGAATGGAATAATTGGGCTCGTGAGCCATCGTTTGTCGTCATGATGTTGCAACTGCACGGGTACCTGAGCTCAACAGCCGATGCGTTTGTCGAGCGTCTGACCGGTTCGCCCATTGAGTTTCAGCTCGATTCGGCCACACACGCCAGCGAGGTGAAACTAACGACGCCGCTGAAATCGGGTGAAGTTCAAGGAAGTATTGCACAAACGGCGACAATCGTTCCAGACTCTCCTGTTCTGTCGTTTTCGTTTGGAAAGGCAAAAGATGGAACGACCAGAACCGGTGAAACTGATTCACGAGGTGTCTACGAAGCAGCTACGATTACAATCGACGGCACGCCATCGTTCCGACGATTTGCACTAAACGTAGACAACCGCGACAGCGATCTTGCCGTTTCAGACAACGCCAAGCTTGCGAATCGTTTGGAAGGCGTGGAATTCTCCGTGTTCGAGGCGGATGAGATTGTCTACGGATCGCTAGCCGACGCGGGGACGCCGTGGAGCGATGTGCTGCTCGCGATTCTCGTTCCGCTACTACTGCTCGAGCAGCTGATGGCGTATTTCACGAGCTACCATCCCAAAGTTCCCGCCGCGGGAGGAGTCGCATGACGCTTTTTGCGGCAACTACCGAACGAACCTTTTACGAGTTCACGCGCGTTCACATGATGAGCGAGTGGTGGCACTGGCTGGCCTTGCTCTCGACTTGCATCGTCGTCGCGATCATCGTGGCCATTATGTATCGCCGCGACTCGGTCGATCTTGGCAAAGGCACTCGCGGCACGCTGTTGCTGCTGCGAATTCTGGCATTCGTCGGGTTGGCCTTCTTCTTTTTGAATCTGGAAAAAAAGACGGAGCAAAGACAAACAAAGAATTCACGAGTGGCCGTGTTGGTCGACGTCAGCCAAAGCATGGGCATCACTGACATGATGGGCGACGGAACAAGAGAAGCGGCGACCAGAATCGAACAAGTCCTGCAACACATTGCCGATGGTGAGGTGATTCGTGCTTTGCGTGAGAAGCACGATGTTTCGGTCTACACTTTTTCTGATAACTCCACTCCGGCAAGCGTCGCGAGTTACCAAAAAGTCAAAGCATCACACGAATCAACACAAGTCGACCCGAAAGCCGTTGTCTTAAGTGCCGCCAAGGAATCCAGGAATCTCTGGACAGCGGCAGCCATCGCGATCGGAATCGCAATGGTCGCGGTCTTCATCCACTTTTTTTTGGGTAATCGAGGCCGAGGTGCGGAAGGGGAATCGTGGTTTTTGCTGATCGCGACCGTGGTTGCTATCGTCGGATTTGTATTTGCCGGTGTCGCCAACTTGCGGCAGCCAAGTATCACACCGGCCATGGCTTTCGGTTGGCGACAGTTACCGGATCGACTGGACGATGTGCGGACTCCGAAAATCGAAACGAAGGAATCGGCGACAGAAACACAGACTGTCGATTGGAATCAAGTACTAGCAGCGCGTGGCGTCGAAACTCGTGTTGGTGACGCGATCCAGTCGATCGTTGAGCAAGAGCGTGGCGGACCGATCTCGGGAGTTGTCGTTATTACTGATGGAGCTAGCAACTCCGGGCTCGGTGTCGCTGCCATCGCGGAATTCGCGAAGCAGGCGGACGTCGCTGTTTTTCCAGTCGGAGTGGGCAGCAGTGAATTGCCTCGCAACGTTCGCGTTGTCGATATGGAAGCTCCGGCGAGAGTTTTTCCCGGCGACAATTTCACGGTGAAGGCATATCTCCAGGCAAGCGGAATTCCAACGCACCAGGTTTCCGTTCAGCTGCTGTCCGCTGATACTTCAACTGCAGTAACGAACGAAACTCCGCTAAACGAACAACAAAAAGAAATCACGCTCAGCGCGGACAATGTTGTCACCGTTGATTTCGAGGTAACGCCTGACCAGGTCGGTAAGCGACTCTATTCGGTCAAAGTTCAATCGATTCCAGGCGAGATCAACGAAGCCGACAACGTGGTTTCTGCGAGCGTCGAAATCATCGAACGCAAGAACCGTGTGCTGCTTTTTGCAGGTGGACCGACGCGTGAATACCGCTTCCTGCGGAATCAACTTTTTCGAGACAAAGAAACGGTTGTCGACATTTTGCTGCAAACTGCCGTCGACTCTACGGCTCAAGAATCAAACAACTTGCTGGAAGATTTTCCTGAGTCGCCAGACGCGATGTTTGAATACGATTGTTTGATTGCGTTTGATCCTGATTGGAGCCAGCTAAGCTCAGAGCAGCTCCAGTTGGTCGAACGATGGGTCGCTGAAAAAGCTGGCGGGATGATCGCGATCGCTGGGCCTGTGCATATGCCAGATTGGACTCGCGGAAACGATGTCCGCCTAACTCCGATTCGTTCGCTGTATCCCGTGACGTTTTTTAGCCGAATTGGCGCCTCTATCCAGATCGGCCGTTCCAAATCGGATACGCCGTGGCCGCCTCAGTTGACCGACGCGGGCCGAGCGGCTCCGTTCATGAACCTAGCGGAAGACGACACGAAATCGCCGACGGCGGCATGGGATGACTTTGAAGGCGTGTACGCCTACTACGCAACGAAAGACGCGAAACCCGGCGCGACGGTTTACGCGTACTTTTCCGATCCTCAAACCGCAGTGAACGATGTCCTTCCAGTCTATTTGGCCGATCAGTTCTACGGTGCCGGACGCGTCGCGTTTTTGGCAAGCGGTGAAATGTGGCGATTGCGAGCCGAAGACGACGCTTACTTTCAAAGGTTTTATACGAAGCTCATACGTCACGTTTCCCAAGGGCGGCTGTCGCGAGACTCAAGCCGCGGTGTTTTGCTCGCAGACAAAGAACGTTGCGTTCTTGGAGAAACCGTTTCGGTGCGAGCCGTATTGTCGAACGCTCAGTTTGAGCCGCTGGCCGCGGATAAAGTCGCCGCTACAATCGTCCAGCCCAATGGTCTCCGGCAACCGCTAACGTTGCTGCCAGCGAAACAAGAAGCTCGCGAAGGTGTATTCAACGGGCAATTCACCGCATTGTCGGATGGTAACGTTGTTGTCGAGCTGGTCGTTCCAGAATCCAACAACGAAGTTCTAAAGCGGGAGATTCGTGTTCGCGTGCCGCAATTGGAAATCGAAAAGCCGCAGCGAAACGACGCCGAACTGGCTGCGTTGGCGGACACGACTCGTGGCAAGTATTTCGTTGGCCTAGCGGAAGCGTTTGACGACAAAAGCGATTCATCGTTGTATGCCAAGTTGCCGGTGATGGACCAACAAACCTACATGCCGGGTACAACGGACGACGCGTTTCAGCAGCGATTGATGACGTGGCTACTGGCGCTGATCACCGGTGCTTTATGCTTGGAGTGGATCATTAGAAGGCTTTCGAAGCTCGCATAGAAAAAGAAAACTAGCGACAAACTCAACACTATGGCCAATCACAAACCAAACGCGATTCCGTCTGAAATACGCGGCTTGATCGCCCGCTTGCGACGACGCATTCGAGCGTACGTGTGGTTGGAAGGCTTGGCAGCCGTCGTGATCTGGTTTGGCCTGACGTTTTGGGCTGGTCTCGCGCTCGATTATTTGCCGGTGCTCGTTGGCTCGTCCGAGATGCCTCGCGGAGCACGGTTCACGTTGTTGGCGATAGTGTCAGCAGTGTTGCTGTATATCGTCTACCGCTGGATCCTTCGTCGAGCTTTTGCGCGATTGAACGACAAGAGCCTGGCTCTCTTGATCGAACGCAAGTTTCCAGAATTTCAAGACAGCCTCGTCACCACGGTCGAATTTGGACAGGACAATCTCGCCACCACGGAAGTCGACGAGCACATGCTTTCTCGGACCAGAAACCTCGCGGCGGCCAGCGTTTCCAACGTGCAATTCGGTCCGATTTTTAACCGCGGGCCACTTGTTAGAAATGTCCTGGCGGCGATTGTCGCCGTTGCGTCGATCGTGCTGTTCGCCGTTTTTGCCAAAGAAGCATTTGCTACGTGGACTAATCGCTTCTATCTGCTTTCGGACGATCCATGGCCTCGCCGAGCTCACATCGAAGTGCTCGATTTCGACGAGCAACGCAACCGTAAAGTCGCCGAAGGAGATGATATCACGATCCACGTTCGTGCCAACGCCAATCGCGCGGCGCCTCCGCCTGAAGTTTGTACGATTTTCTATCGGATGAACAACGGCGAACGAGGCCGAGCGAACATGAGCAAGGACGGTGCCGTGCGTGACGGCTATCAGCATTACTCGTTTGACAGCACTCCGTTCAAGGGCATGCTTGATGGCGTCGAATTTGACGTTGTCGGCTTTGACCACCGAGTGAGCGGTTACCGCGTCGACGTCGTTGCGAGTCCGGTTATTACCGAAGTCAAGCTCCGCAGCGAGTTACCGGCTTACACAGGACTCGTCCCTCGCAATGAAAACTGGACTGTCGCCACAAGGTTGCCGATCGGGACTCACGTCGTCGTAACTGCCAAAGCAAACAAGCCTCTTGCGAAAGTCGAATTCACAGACGTTTCATCTGAAACGGAAAGTCTGGAAACGATCACGCCCAACGAAAGCGACTCGACAGAGTTTACGTACACCGTCGAAACGCTCAATCAGCGAATCGCAAAAAACATCGTTCTGTACGATCAAGATGGAATCGTTAGTCAGCAACCATTTCGGTTCACGATCGGTGCCATCGAAGATCAACAACCGGAAGTGTCGGCGTCGTTGAGCGGCATCGGTGACGCGGTGACGCCAGATGTTCGCATTCCAGCGTCCGGCGCTGCCACCGACGACTACAAAATTGCCAAGACGTGGTTCAATCTTGTCGTTGGTCCGCCGGAATCTGAAGCAAACCAACAAACTCAAACGCACTCGTTCCCGATCGCTGCAAAATCGGATGGTGACTTTGACGTTGTACTCGACATGCGAACCGAACGGACAAAGGAACAATCTCCAGTCGAGCTGCAGGTTGGCCAACGACTGACACTGACCGTTCGTGCCGAGGATCAATTCGATCTCGGCGACAAACCAAACATTGGCATTAGCGAAGAGTATCCATTGCGAGTCGTAGAACCATCGGAGCTGCTCGCACTTTTGGAAGCGGACGAACTTCGATTGCGCCGGCGTTTCGAACAGATTATCGCCGAGGTCACGGAAACTCGTGACATGCTGGCTCGCGTTCAGTCTGAGGCTGACGAAGTCATCGACACGAACGCGACCGAAGCCGGGAACGATGGAAGCGAGGATTCGGACGCCATTGATGCCGAGCGTGTTCAGTCCTTGCGTGCTCTTCGAGTGTTGCGGGCTCGCCAACAGGGTGAAAAGGCGACGCAAGAAATTGCCGGAGTGACGGCGGGCTTCGAGTCGATTCGCGACGAGCTCGTAAACAACCGCGTCGATACGGAAGAACGCAAGATCCGGCTGGAAGAACAGATCGTCGAACCGCTTAAGGACATCGTCGACTTGCAATATCCCGACTGGGACGACACGCTCCAGGAACTGATTGTCGCAATTGAAAAGAGCGAACCCTCGGACGCACAGGCGGCAGAATCAGTGCGGCTTACCGACGAGATTTTGCTCGCCATGCAACGTGTCCTGCAAAAAATGGAAGAATTGGAGTCGTATAACGAACTTGTTGATTTGGTTCGTTCGATCATTAAGGAGCAAGAGGATTTGCTGGAAAAAACCAAGGAGGAACGAAAGAACCAAGCGAAATCACTGCTAGAATAAGGGGCAGCGGAACTTTTTCTGCAGGCTTAGCATCCAAAGGGTGCGCAAGCGTTATCGGATAGCGACGGCGAACAGCTTTGCCGCTCAGGAGCATTTAACAAAATGCAAACGAATCGAATACAGGATTACATGCGATCGATCGCGTTGACGGTTCTGCTGACAGGAATTTGTTCAATTTCAGTTGGGCAAGATGATGCGGCTACTCCAACGGCTGCTGAGTCGTTGGCGCTCAAGCAAGAACAGCTCGCTGACAAGTATCAACGCCTGGAAATGTTGATGCTAAAAATGGCGGATTTGGATTCCGCCGAGAATCCTCAACGAGCGGCGCTGCTCAAAAAAGCAATCGCTCAAAGCAAGAGCAAATTCATCAAACGCAACATGGATGAGTTAGTGGCTGTCTTGCAACAAGAGCGATATCGAAATGCCATCACCGGCCAATCGGGCGTTCGCAACGATCTAAAGTTGTTGCTGGAGCTGCTTGAAAGCGAAAATCGCACAGATCGGATCAAGGGCGAACAGGATCGAGTTCGCAGTTACATCCGCGAGCTGAAACGAATCATTCGACAGCAAAAAAGCGTTCAAGGTCGCACCGAATCGGGCGAAGACGCTCGCAGTCTAGGCGACGCCCAGAAGAACGTGGCAGACCGCACGCAGAAACTCGAAAACGAAATCGACGAAAACGAATCGTCGCCGGACGCAGCTTCAGAGAATTCTTCCTCAGATGACGGTTCCGATGACCAAGATCCAGATGAGAAGTCGGCATCTGACGATGACAAGAATTCGAGTGACGACTCGTCGCGAAACGAGGGAGCACAGGACGGCAAAAACTCTGACGCCGAAGACAACTCGCCCGAAAACGCCAATGGCGAAAAAGGAAAACAGGGCTCTGATTCGAAAGGAAGTGAATCTGAATCAGGCAAATCTGAAAGCAAGAACGGCGAGTCTTCCGATTCAAAAAACGGTGAAGACAAAAAGCACTCTGAAGACGGAACACAAAGCCAGCAAAACAGCGACGAACAGAAGTCAAACGATTCCAACGACAAGGACGAACAAGCTGATTCCGAATCGTCCGAATCATCGGGCGACCAATCAAAGAGCCAATCTGGAAACAGCGGCGAACAATCGCAGGACGGAGAGAAATCTGACTCCGGCGATTCGAAGTCTCAGAGTCAGCAGAACGGCAACTCTCAGAATCAACCTGGACAGCAATCGCCCAATGGCCAACAACAGTCTGGCGATGATTCTCAGTCCGACCAACCACAAGACCAGTCGCAGGACGGCAACTTCCCCGGAAAGAAACGCATAGCGGCCGCGGAAGAGAAGATGCGCGATGCGTCTAAGAAGCTCGAAGAAGCCGAACGGGAAGGAGCTATCGAAGACCAGGAGGAAGCTCGTCGATTACTCGAACTGGCGAAGGCAGAGCTAGAAGAAATCCTGAGGCAATTGCGTGAGGAAGAGGTCGAGCGAACATTGGCTCAACTGGAAACGCGATTTCGCAAGATGCTGGCAATGCAAATTGCCGTCTACGACGATACGGTTCGTCTTGTAAAAATCCCTGAAGAAAAACGCAACAAGTCATTTGACATTCAATCAAACAAAATCGGAATTGCCGAACGTCGCATCGTTGAAGAAGCAGACCGAGCTATCCTTTTGCTGATGGAAGAAGGCTCGTCAGTCGCGTTTCCCGAAGCGACCGAGCAGATTCGTGGCGACATGGCACAAATCGCACAGCAACTGACCGAAGCGCGTGTCAGCGATATCACGACCGATTTGGAAGAAGAAGTCATCGAGGCACTCGAAGAAATGATTGCAGCGCTCCAGCAGGCACAAAAGGACGCTGAAGAACAAAAGAAACAACGCCAACAGCAGCAACAGGGCCAACCGCAGTCGCAAGAGGAACAGCCGCTGGTCAATAGCATTGAAGAGCTGAAGATGATTCGAGCGCTACAGATGCGAGTCAACACGCGAACTCAGCGGTACGCGAAAAAGTTGGCCGACTCGGAAGACGCTGTCGGGCAAGCGACTGATCCAGCAATCGTCGAACAGTTAGAGCGACTAGCCGAACGAGAAGACCGAATCCATCAGATCACGCGAGACATCGTCACGGGGAAGACGCGATGAAACGAGACAAAAACATCTTGATGCGACGTGCCGCCTTACTGGCGATTTGGGTTCTTGTTTGCATGAACTTCTCGCTTTCGGCCGCGGATCTGAATAACTTGCAACGGGAAGCGACGTGGTCGCAACCGACGGCTGAGCAACTTCGAATGCAGGTCGACGCGTGGCTCGATCAATCCGAAAACGTATCTGAGGAGCAAAAAGCGAGTATCGCCGATCTGTGGCAGCGTGCGACTCCGCAGTCCAGCGACGATCTATTTCATGTGGTGATCGAATCGATCGCGATGGTCGATTCGCGAGCTCAGGAAGTTCTGGACTTTTGCAACTCCGCCGCTTCCACCGTATCGCTGCCGACATTTGATTGGCTGCGACAGAAAGAGACTCATCCATTTGTTTCTAATAACTTGCGATTGTATTACGGGCAATGGCTTGGCTTACGCAGCCTCTACAACGAAGTGCTTGAACAGCTCGATGGTTTGCAGCCGAGCGACGTTGCAGATCCAGCTTCGCTCTTATTCTTTCAAGCAAGCGCCAATCACCGCTTGCTCGCCAAAGACAAAAGCTTGCCGCTGATTTCAACGTTAATGGAACAGAATGAAACGATTCCTCGTCGGTACGCTACGATGGCGCGGCTTATGGAAGCCGATCTCAAACCGCTCAAAGAAGATTCGCTGGATGAAGTGTCTCGCCTGATGGACAACATCCGCACTCGGTTGAATCATGGTCGCGCGGGCACTCGCGTTCGCAAGGAAGAAGACGACGTGATCGCAAAGCTCGACAAGATGATCGAAAAGCTTGAGCAACAGCAACAACAACAGCAGCAATCATCCGGCCAATCAGGTGGGCAACAGCAACAAGGCGGCCAGAATGGACAGGGCAACAACCCGCTACAAGAAAGTCAGCTGGGCG
>JAGQPC010000270.1 GCA_020426925.1 Planctomycetales bacterium
ATTTGAGCATCGGCTCAATCAATCGACCCGCAAAGTGTTCACGCTCTGCAAGGCGAACTCTCTTGGAAAATCTACTCACGCCCCCGCGATGTCAAATTCTTAGTGGTTGTCTATCGGAATTGGAGTTTCTATTCTGAGAGGTATGGACCGTCAGTGACTTCAGTCGCCGCCGTATCTGGAAACGGAGGGTGGTTCGCGATACGATGAATTCTTGGTTGCTGAATAAAAATTGGACAGGATTGAGATGGCCGAATCACTGTATACCCGCCTTGGTGGCTTCGACGCGATAGCTGCCGTGGCTGACAATCTGCTTCCACGCCTTATGGCCGACGAACAACTCGGTCGCTTTTGGCAACATCGGGGTGAAGATGGTATTCGACGAGAAAAGCAATTGCTTGTCGACTTCCTGTGTCAGAGTGCAGGAGGACCAATGTATTACACCGGCCGCAATATGGAACTCGCACACGGAGGAATGGCAATATCCGAGGCAGACTGGACTCGTTTCATTGGCCATTTAACAGACACTCTTGCCCACTTCAATTTGGCGGACCAGGAAACTAAGGACGTGCTCGATTTTGTCGCCTCGACGAAATCCGAAATCGTCGAAGAGCGGTAACAATCTAGCGGCTAATTCCTCCTTTCAATTCGCTGCGACACAGCGGGCACATCAACCTAAGTGACTTCGGCATTCTCTCAAGTTGCTGAAGACGGGCAGACTGCGGTTTCGCAGCTCAGTAGCCTCACGCGCCAGTGATCGAGAATTGGGCGCATGATGCTTCGCGTCTGCTCGATGCTACTGGACTCGCTTCAGGTCATCAGGCAACTGCGTTTTTCACGCTACGCCAACAGTCGTTTCTTGGTTGCGAGTCACAACGAATCCCATCTCTTCAACCATCTTGCAGTCTTGTTCGGGAAGTTGGCCTTTGGTCGTGAGATAGTCGCCGACGAAAATCGAGTTCGCTGCGTAGAGTCCAAGACACTGCATGCTGCCTAAGTGGAGTTCTCGGCCACCGGCGATGCGGATTTCTCGATCAGAATTGACGAACCGGAACATGGCGAGTGTCTTCAGGCAGTATCGAGGATTCAAGTCAGACGGACCAGCGAGTGGAGTACCGTCGATTGGATTGAGAAAGTTCACAGGAATCGATTCGACGTTTAGATCGCGCAGCTCCATTGCCATTCGGACGACGTCTGAAGCCTTCTCGCCCATGCCGATGATGCCACCGCTACAGAGCTCCATGCCGGATTCGCGAACCGCTTGCAGTGTGTCGATGCGGTCTTTGTACGTATGCGTCGTACAGACTTGATCGTAATGGTTTGAGCTGGAATTGACGTTGTGGTTGACGCGATCGACTCCGCAATCTTTTAACTGTTGCGCTTGTTCAGGAGTCAACAGGCCAAGGCACGCGCAGATCTTAAGATCATACTTTTGCTTGATTTCAGGAACGATGGTCGTGACGGCGTTCATTTCTCGCTCGTTTGGTCCGCGAGCAGAAATGACGATGCAATACGTTTTGGATCCGCTTTCCGCTGCGACTCGAGCACCGTCCAGCAATTTGTCGCGACTGAGTATGTTGTAACGCGGAATTTCCGACGTCGCGATTTTTGATTGCGAGCAGTAGGTGCAGTCTTCGGGGCACAAACCGCTTTTGGCGTTCATCAAAAAATAGTACTGAACCGTGTTGCCGAAAAACTTGCGACGAACTCGGTATGCGGCAGCCATGATGTCCAGAAGCTCGGTATCGTCGGCGAGCAGAATGCTGTGGGCTTGCTCGAATGACAGCGGCGTGCCCGCGAGCACTTGCGTTGCCAGTTCGTTCCAGTCGTTGAGGGGCGTCGGGGAATTGATCATCGTTCGCTATTTTGTATGGTCAGCATGTTCTATGAGTGCGTCGAGCGTATCACTTGTTGGGCCTGATCGACAACCGGGAATACGCCGTTCGCGTTACCAAATCTTGGCAATGTGCAAGAAATAAACCACAATTGAGGGCTGGCCGAGGTGCGGAAGCCTCTGGCCGTTCAAAACTGCAGGTAGCCAGACGGAAAGAACCATTTTGACAAGCTCCAAACATTTTGTTCGAGTCGGCGTACTGGGGCATGTCGGTCGCTTTGAATCGAGCGACGGGGCGATCCATCCTCGCGGGCGGCGTGTCATCTGTCGAACTCGGCGAGGGCTGGAGCTGGGCGAAGTTCTTAGTGTTTCCACAACCGACGACACGTTGTCCAGCGACGGCAATCTGTTGCGTGCCGTCACGGTCGAAGACGAGTTGTTGATCGCTCGCATGGAGCGGAATCGTGCCGACGCTTACGACGAATGCGTTCGTCGGCTTGAGCAGCGAAACATCAGCGTGCCGCTCATGGAAGTCGAACATCTTTTTGACGGCCAGACGATTTACTTCTACTTTTTGGGAGAGGTCACTCCCGACATCGAATTGCTCACCTCCGAGTTGGCCGAAGCTTACGAAACGAAAGTGCAGTTTCGCGACTTCGCGGACGCGGTTGAGCGAGGTTGCGGCCCAGACTGCGGAACAGAATCGGCCGAGGGATGCGGAACAGGGTGCAGCTCGTGCGCGGTCGCCATGGCGTGCAAGAAGTGAGGTGGCGTCATCCGAATGTGGGACTTTTTGACAAGTGGGTGGCTGGCGGTCGAGCGAAGCGAGCCCCCAGCACTGAATTCCAGGGGCTTGCTTCGTTCGACCCCGGCCACCCCATTCACGCGACGCGGCGAGATTCTAAATATTCTGAGCAAGTTCCTCAGGATGCTTCCCCCGCTTACTTAGCCACTTCCAAAAATGGGTGAGCCTTCCACCCGGTTTCGTCGATTCGTTTGATTTCAGCGTTGATGTCGCTGCCTTCAAAAAACGAAAACCAACCTCGAAGCCGTTTTGTTTCTCCGGGATCGCAATCGGAGAATTTCGGATCGGAATGCAGGCAAGGACAAGGAGGGTTTGACCAAGGCCGATGATTCGGTTCCCACGCGGTAATCAACCATCGCGTGCTGCTCTCATTGTGACATGCGACGTAGGATTCTCGAATGACCTTATTGTCGTTTGTCTGCTGCTCGAAGCCTTTGGCGAATCGCAACATGACGCAGTTTTGTACTCGCAGATCGCTCAGCTTTTCGTTCGTGCCGTTCGTTAACCACATTTCCATTTGAACGTGGTCTCGGTGAGCCTTGGTCCGCGAACCGAACACGATGCCGTTGGGAAGCTTGCGCTCCAATCGCAAGGATCCGTCATCGAGTAACTGCCACTCGAGCTGTGGAAGCTTGATGTTCTTCGTTGACCAAATTGTGTCGACATGCGTGTGCGCAAGATATGTGAGGCCCAGATTCGACCAGATTGCTTCCGGGACATCGATGACGACATAACTGCTCTGATCCCACGGCGCGAACACGCTGATTTTTGTTTCGCGTTGCGGTTGAAGTGCTCCGTCCAGGAACCCGATCCGAGGATGCCGTCCGCCGGGATATGGCAACATTAGCAGTGGGCTATTTGCTGGCGGCTTTGGGATGTTCGCGCGAGACACGTTCATGGCGTGTCGCAACTTTTTTACGTTTTCAACGCTTAGCCCCGTGGCGATGGCGATGTGTTCGTCACGATAGTCATGGTACCAAACCATGTTTTGAATCCAACGCTTCAGCTGTTCAGGGTCGTCGATCGTTCGACCGGTGTTCGCCATCGCTTGCTGTTCCGTGACTTTGGACTCTGCATTTTGAGACCGGGCAGTGGCAGGAAGAAGGGACGCGACTATGACGCATGACGTCATGAGAATGTCGAATCGATGCGAAGCGTTCGTTCTGGTAGACGATTTCATGTGTGGCGACTCCGTGCATTGAAATAGCCTATTGAGAAGGCTTTGGAAGACGTCGGTTATACACGAATCGCACTTGGTTTGCGCAAGTCACTGAATCCATTGGGCGTTTTGTGCGCACAGAAAACGCCGCGTGCTGCGGCGTCGTGGAAAACTCTTGGACGACGTTGGTATCCTACCTCAATCGTGGCTGCGAGAAAAAATCGTTTACATCGCGTGATTTTTTTGGTTCTGATTCCTTGGTCAGTTTCTTCCAGGGAGCCATCATTGTCTTGTGGGCTACTTTGACTCCTGAGTTAACCTTGCCTAATGAGTCTTTAACAATGTTGCTTGACTCTTTTGGCTTTTTCTTTGGTTTTGGTTTCGGAGACGCCCACGATGGAACAAGCGATTTTGTTTTTCCAAGCAGCCGTTTAGTATCGTCGCCTACTCGCTTGAATGGCGCAGTAAACGCGTTGCCAGTATTCTTTTTGGTAATTCTACCTTCAGGACTGGGCAACTTTGTTCGCTCGGTCTTCTTAGTGCCAGGAAGCAGGTTTTTGAAAGACCATTTTGATTGGCCGTAACTCATTGATTGCACGGTCAACAAGACGCCGAGTGTCACAACGAGGAGTTTGAGTGATCGCATTGCCGGAGACTCCTGCGATATTCGAACCTATTGGGTCGCGAACCTGCATAGGTCGCGAATGAGTGTTTAAAATCGGGCGGGAGTTTTGCAAAACATTGAGAGAATGTCTAGATCGTTTTCATCGTGATTGCCGACGCGATAGCTGCGTGTTTTTTGGCTGGCATTCGTTACTTATGACGCTAGCGGCAGTCGATTTAAGTTTTCGTTGACCCGAAATGACGCCTGCGAATGTACGGGCTGGCCTGGTGAATCCTCGAATGGAGGCCAGCGCGTGGATTGTTCAGCAGGGCAAGTTTCTCTAGCATTGGCTGAGCTACGCACGAATAGGAATTAGGTGACAACGATGCGAATCGGTTTTATCGGCGCCGGACAAATGGCAAGTGCTCTGGCCAAAGGCTTTACTTCTGGTGGGCGCATCGATGCGGCGCAAATCTCCGCCGCGGACAAGTTCGAGCAATCGCTTGCAGATTTTGTCCGCTCAGTTGGAAACGTTGCGACCTGCAAGTCCAACCAGCAACTTGTTGACGATTGCGACCTAGTTTTCCTCGCCGTTAAGCCACAGAATGTTGTCGATGTTGCTGCATCGGTAACCGGTATCGATGAATCCAAACTGCTTGTCTCAATCATGGCCGGCGTATCGCTCTCAACAATCTATGATCGATTTCAAACGAAACGAGCCATCCGAGTGATGCCAAACACTCCATGCTTGATCGGTCGTGGGGCAGCCGGGTTTTGCTTAGGTGAGAACGCAAAAGAATCTGACGCCAGTTTTGTCCGAGAATTGCTAGAAACAGTGGGGGTTGCAGTTCAGACAAACGAATCGCAAATTGATACAGTAACTGGATTGTCGGGCAGCGGGCCGGCGTTTGTTTATCAGTTCATCGAAGCACTTTCTGACGGAGGCGTTCGCAAGGGACTGACGCGAGTTGATGCGACTCGGTTGGCAGCCCAAACGGTATTGGGAGCAGCGGCTATGGTTTTGGAAACTGGTGAACATCCTGCTGCACTGAAAGATAAAGTCACAAGTCCGGGCGGGACGACCATTGCTGGAATCCACGCTTTGGAAAACGGTGGGATGCGTGCGGCGGTTATGAACGCGGTGGAAGCGGCGACAGACCGATCGATTGAACTTGGCAAGAGCTGATCAAATCAGGTACTCTCGCAGCGCTACTCAAAATCAAACGACGCGAGTAAAGAATTATGTCCAGCATCCTTTGCATTGTCGACGACAAACACGTTCCGCTCTATCGCATTCTGTGGGTATCCGAAGTTCCGCATTTCTGTGGCCACGAGGACTGCCTGTACGAAGGCCGGTATGAAGTCCGTCTGGAACAAGACGAGTCCGTATGGGCAAATCGAACGGAACGCGACGACGTAATCTCTGCGTTAGAAGCTTGGCAAGGCGGGCTGGGCGGACCTCCTCATGACGGCCACGACTGGCACGAAGAATGAAGATTCCGTGAGCACGTTGGCATCTAATTACTGTCTCATTAGTTCGTAGCGACGTGCTGGCAGCATGTCTGCCTTTTTGCATAAGGCTCACACGCACGCTGCGTGGCTACGAGAACACGCGAAAATCGGACAGTTAACTATCGAGCGACGCTTACTTCTGCCGGTGGGCTTTACTCGGCGGAGGTATATCGCTCGAGTGGCCGCTACGAACGCCACGATTTTTGGTATGATCTGCGGTTCATTTCGGCTGTCTGATTTGGCTAGAACGATTCGAATCGCTGGGTAAAACTTCAATGTCACTTTTTGAGAATAACGAGTACCAATGGCGTGAAACGTATTTCGTGTTTTTTCGCGCTCAGAATCGCCCGAACTCTGCGGCTGTGCAGCAGGCTTTACGCGAGATCAGCGAGAACTTCCAAGTCACGAATATTCGTGAGAACGAGTCGTCGGAATTGGAATCGCTAACGGTCCTTGCTCCTGATGATTACGCTGCGATGGACGTGTCAGTGGCTTGCGGCGACGAAGTTACCGAACAGAAGGAAGAACTTCTCAGTCAGCTGAGGAGCATGGCCGTTGGCGACGAGGCCGAACGAGTCAAAGAGATTCAAGGTTGCGATTGCCGATTTGATATCTTTCACTTCGAGCAACTGGTCTTTGTCGGAAAGTCACCAGACGACGAGGATGACGACTTCATGGATCCTGGTACAGTTCTTATTGTGATGCAAAAACTGGCAGATCTGTGCGGTGGAATTGCCGTCGATCCACAATCGAACACGCTTTTGTAAGCTATCGTTTTCTGCGGTGAACTAATTCGATCACATTTTGTCACGATTAACATGCTGGCTAAAGAAATCAAGAACGGTAGCGTTGTTGTTTACAATGGTTCTCCGGTAATCATTCGCGGTATCTCTGTGCAGTCTCCTTCAGCGAGAGGCGCAGCAACGTTGTACAAGTTTCGCGGTCACAACTTGGTGACGAAGCAAAAGGTGGACATCACGCTCAAGGGAACCGAATCGCTGGACGAGGCGGATTTTCAAAAACGCAGCGTGAAGATGATGTACAGCGACGGAACGAGCGTCTTTTTCCTGGACCAAACAGATTACAACCAGTACGAGATTCCGGTCGCCGACGTCGAAGAAGAATTGCCCTACATGACGGAAGAACTCGATGGCATTCTCGCGATGATCTACAACGACGAATGTGTCGGCATCCAGCTTCCTGCGACGGTGGAAATGGTTGTTACCGAGTGCGATCCAGGCATCAAAGGTGACTCGGCAACCAAACGCACAAAGCCCGCAAAGATGGAGACGGGGCTGGTTGTTCAAGTGCCCGATTACTTGAGTCAGGGCGAAAAAATCAAGATCGATACTCGCACCGGCACCTATCTATCGCGGGCGTGATTTTTCGTGTCCCCGTTTGTTCAGTTAGCGAACTTTTGCGTTGCCGCTTTGATTTAGCAGGCTAAACGCCATTCGTTTTTTCTGGAAAATCCTCGCCGATAGTCTGTTTACTCGGCAGAAACTCGGTGAATATCGAGACGGGCGATCAATGCCGTTTGACCTGGCGTGTCGTCTACAGAATTCGCTAATCTGCACGACAAAGGAGGAACGTTCTATGTTACGGCTAATTGTTTCAGTTGTATTGGCTGCCCCCATCCTGTTCGCGTGCCTGGCGCTGTTGGTGCTCGCAGTTTTGACACTCAAGAAGCATCCGGTGCAATCCGCCCTAGCGATCGCGAGTCTCGGTAGTTTTGTGCTGCTGAGATTCATCATACCGAACGTACTTTCGATAGATCAGATGATATCACTTAATCCGTGGCTGACCGTGTTGAGTTGCGTCACGTGGATTCTGCTGTTGATCGCGGCGTTATGTGGTCGCGAGCCTGTAGTAGTCGCATCCAAGCTGCCGCAATTCCAAATGAAACATTTACTGCTTGTCATGTTGTTTTCGGCGATTTTTGTCGCCGCCTTTGTGACGTTCTCCAGCGTCTACGAAGCAAAAATGTATTTCCGAAATTTGCGAGGCATTCCGCACCTGGCGATTTGGGCTGTCGGGGCCATCGTTGCCGTCGTGTACTTCCGACGGCAACCGATTTCGTCGACGATGATTTTGGTGGCAGTCACCAGCTTGCTGGCAGTCGCTGCAATGGAACCGATCTTTCGCGAGTGGCGAAGCTATTCGGCCGGGTCGTATGTCCAACTCCAACGAATCGCAGACACCGTGCGGTGGACGCACGCAATGTTCATATCACCGGTTGCTTACCTGCTGATCGTCGGTGCAATTTTCACCGAGCGTTCTCGGCAAAGTGGAATCGACGAGACGAGCGACTACGTTCCGTGCGAAGCTGTGGCCAGCGGCTGTTGCTAGGTCAAAGGCCGAGTCGTAGCTGGCAGGCTCGAAAATTCGGGCTCGTGTCTGCACGCATGTGAGATTGAATTACTCACGAATGACGTGACACGAGCCACAGGACGCGGCGAATTTTGGATTGTTCGTCACTTTAGCTGTATGTTTTTCGGCGGAATGGCAAGTCGTGCAACACTCATAGTGGCTTTTGTCGATTGGCGCCACCTTTGTCGGAGATTCTCGATGACACTGCAGACACAACGAAGCATCGCCATCTGATTTCTGACCAAGCAATGTCAAACATCCCATCGGCAGGTCGGCTGCTTCTAGAGTCCTGGAGTTCGCTGTATCTACCGTAAATCCTGCCGCAGAGCTCAGCGACGCCACCGTTGACTGAAAACTGAACAGCTTTGGCGAATCTGCAAATAGCCACATCAATAGGCATACAGCCAAGACCGGAGCGATCGCCAAACTTGGAGCCAACCAACGCTGGCACGCACGATCAATACGTTGCACTCGTTCTGGATCGACTTCATCTTCAAAAACCGCTTCAATGATGTTGGTGTGAAGCCGAGCCATCATCTCGGTGTCGTTGAATGCAGGCAGGCTCTCCCGTTCTTCCTCTGACAGTGCTTCGTGCATCAGATCTATTGCCGGAACCAATGCTTCGGCTAACTGTCGACAGTCATGACAACTGGCCAAGTGTTGTTCAATGGCGCATTGGGATTCTGCCGTGACGTTGCTTGGCGGATAGGGCCCACGCGTCAACACGTCAAATACGAAATCACAATCGACGAGTGTTTTCATTGTTCCGAGTCTCCCATTAGCAAGTCATCGGACTCACTGGACAAAAGCACTGCACTGATCTTTTCCAGGCCGACACGGACTCGCATTTTGGCTGTTGACAGGCTGCAGTCCATCACGGCGGCGATCTCTTGAAACTTCATGCCACCGAAAAATCGTAATCGCAGCGCATGGCTTTGAGTGTCGGGTAGTTGCTGGAGTAACGATTCGAGTCGTTCGGTTCTCTCGTTGGCAATCGCCAGTTGTAGAGGGCTGATTGTGTTGTCGTCGCGGAAGTCATCTGTTTCGGCTTGGTTCGGGTCAAGCTCAGTCACTGCCGGACGTTTCTTTAGTTGTTTGTATTTTTGTTTGCAAGCGTTGAGCAAAATCGTCCACAGCCACGTGCGAAAGCTGTACTCGGCGCGATACGACGCCAGTGATCGAAACGCGCTGGCGAACGCCTCCTGAACAACTTCCTCCGCGACTTCGATCCGTCCCAGTCGACTTAATGCCAATCGCAAAAGTGGACTTTGGTACCGATGTACGATCTCGCCGAAGCTGTCTCGATCGCCCTTAAGGGTGGCCGATACTAACTCGGAATCTGTACGCTGCGCGCACTCCGGCACAGCTTGCACGTGGGATTTCGAGTTTTCGAGCCTCGGAGACATTCAGGAAAACGCCGGGGCCTTCGGGACAAGGTTTTACAGCAACTCTGCTACTCTCGTTATAGTCAACCTTGAATCGAAAGGGGCAGGATTTCCTTGGTTTCGAGCGTCATTTTCTGCAGGTTTTGTGGCAAAACACTGGGGATGACGTCTGCCGCGTGGTTGGACGCACCGGCGAGTTACACTCACGGCGCGTCACCACTTGGATCTTCGTGAACGCCGGACGCGTACGTCCATCGCGCCGTGACGAACTCGAACCGAGCTGCGTCTTCGGCGGACTTCCGTCATGAGATCATTGATGATGCACGAGCGAGGCAGCACAAATGTGCGTTAGGTCTCCGGACGAAAGTCGGTAGCGAACAATACGTAGTTGCAATCTGTGGATTTCGGCATCCACCTTCGGTGGTTTGCATGACTCATGCTGGCGGCGAGACACGCACTCGCGCAGCGTGTATCATCCCGGCATGATGACAACTACACTTCGACGATTTGCAGCGAACGCGCTTTTGGTTTTCTTCATAGGTGCTTTGGCGATCATGTTCTTGGAGGTCGCCGAGAGTCAGGGAGTGATTTCCCTGCTGACTGAGAGCGCTGCTCGATTTGCAGTATGGGCCGTACTCGTCGCGTTGTTGCTTGCCTCGTCGTGCAGTCTTCCATCATCTTCAAGATTTGCATTATGTTTTTGCGTGACCTTCCTATTGCTTGATTTCATGTTTGACGTCATCGAGGAAATCCACTACTTCGACGATGTGCCGTTCATTGGACACGACAGTCGTTGGCGTCATGCGCTCGAAAAAACTTTGGTGTCGTGTTGGGGATGCGGCGCGCTTTACTTGATGTACTTGTTGATCCGCGATCTCGATTCTTCCTTTTCTGAATTGGAACTACAGGCCACCGAAAAGGAAAAGCTGAATCAACAGCTTCGACAGACGATCAACGAGCTAAACGATGCGTAAGTTCAACTCGTCCAGCAAGAACGCTTGTCTGCGTTGGGGCAGATGGCTAGTGGCGTGGCGCATGACCTAAACAACGCGCTGACACCCGTGCTGGTGTTCTCGGATTTACTGAAAAACGAGTGTGATGCTTGCTGCGAAAACGCAAACGCGTTGGAAATGATCCAGGCCGGAGCTGCCCACGCAGGACAAGTTGTAAAACAGCTACAGTATTTCTATCGCGATGGTTCTGATGGCGCGGCCGAAAGAGCGAACGAGCCCGTCAATCTGCTGAATATCGTCAACCAGGCAAAAGAACTTTGTCGCTTCCGCTGGCACGACGAGGCTGTTAAACGTGGAGTCAAATTCGATATTCGCGTTGATGTAAGCGATGGATCACTCGTGCTTGGCAATGAGACCGAACTCGTGCAACTCGTTAACAATCTGCTGTTCAATGCAATTGACGCGATGCCAGACGGCGGAACGATCATCGTGTCGACTGTTCACAAGGATGGGCTGATCGAGCTCACGGTTTCCGATCAAGGCGTCGGGATGTCGTCCGACGAACGCGACAAGTGCTTCGAGCCGTTCTTCTCTACAAAGAACACCGGCACCGGACTCGGTCTCAGCGTTTGCTACGGGATAGCCCGACGACACGGCGGCAATATTCGATGCCAAGAAAACTCGTTCGGCGGTTGCGATTTTGTCGTGCTGCTTCCAAGCAATCTTGCCAATTTTGAAGGTGGGCGTGTTGCAGGGAAGGATTTCAGTAACTGCAATGGTAAGCGAATTCTAGTCATCGACGATGATCAGATCGTTTTGACTTCCATGTCCGCGATGCTCAAATCGTTAGGTTGCTCCGTGGACTTAGCCCACGATGGCCTGTCAGGAATTTCGCTCGCCAAAGAAAAAGACTACGACCTAGTCATAACGGATTTAGGCATGCCTGGTATCACGGGTCGTGACGTTGTGTGCGATCTCAAACAGCACCGACCGGACTTGCGAATCGCAGTCGCATCGGGCTGGTCGGGCCACGCTGTTGCCACAGAATTCCAGAGCGATTCGTCCAAGCCCGATTTCTTCATTGAAAAACCGATCGTTGCCGCCGCTCTAAACACGCTTCTAAGCGAACTTAGCGGTGACACCGAATCAGCCGCACAAGCTTCGTCGAAAGTTGGTTAAGCTGCGACGCTGATGGTAACGCGACAGTGCGTAAGTACACTTTAGCTCAAGGGCTGCGTTCCCGCAGATGCATCCGTATCGACGATGATCCTTTGCAACTCATGTACCGACGTGATCTTCTCACGCACAAGCTGTTGCGCGCTTTCGCGCAATGTCGCCATTCCTTCGCGACGAGCAATCTCTGTTAGCTCGTCTGCGGTCGCTCCTCGATCGACGGCGTCGCGAATCGCACTGGAAGCTTGGAGGTTTTCGAACACGGCAACACGACCTTCGTAACCAGTATTGAAGTTCCGATCGGTCGGAATGCCGCGTGCAATTGGCACGCCATGTTCCAAATCGTAGCGACGAACGAGATCGTCTTCCGGAATGTAATCTTCGCGGTCTTTAATGCTGATGCGCCGAATTAATCTTTGCGAAATCACACCACGTAACGCCTCTGATATGACTAGTTTTGGCACACCGTATTGCTTCAGGACTTCGATGGCAGATGCTGCAGTGCTGGCGTGCAGCGTCGACAGGACCAGAACTCCCGTCATCGCGGCTCGACACGCTATCGCCGCTGTTTCCGCATCGCGGATTTCACCGATGGCCATGATGTTTGGGTCTTGTCGCAAGACCGCTCGTAACGCGGTTGCAAAGCCGAGCCCGGTGCGCGCATCGACTTGGACTTGGTTTGCACCTGGCAGCAGGCGTTCGACGGGATCTTCAATCGTCACGAGACTCCGTTGGGTCACGTTCAGCTCGCGAAGAAGACTGTAGAGTGTCGTGCTTTTTCCGGAACCCACAGGACCGACGACGAGCAGCAATCCGTATGGCATCTTGAGGAAGGTCTCGACGCTTTCCAATTGCTTCGGAAGAAACCCTAAATCCGCGAGTACGCTGAATTCGGACGGGTCTGGCATCAAACGCAAGACTAGCCGCTCCCCGTGAACGGTGGGCAAACTACTGACTCGGATGTCTCGATCGAGTCCATCAAACCTGCGCGAAGAGATGTGGCCGTCCTGTGGCATCCGCTTCTCGGTAATGTCCAGTTCGGCCATCACTTTGATTCGCGAAATAACGCTCGCCGCTGCCTGCGACGGAATCGGCAATATGTCCTGTAGCTCACCATCAATGCGATAACGAACGCGCGTCCCGGCCGAAGTCGGATCCAAGTGGATATCTGTGGCCCGGTGCCCAAACGCACGTTCAAGCAGCACATCGGCCACGGATGCCGGTTCGACAACCGAAAGTAGCTCACTCAACTCGGCAGACAACGCAGTATTTGGAACCGTCGCAGTGTTCATTCTGTGTCCATGCCCGCAGGTTTAGGTTGAACGGTAGTTCGGAAGCTGATCGGGTTTTGCTCGAATACGATCGTGGAAAGAACAGCGAGACTAATAACAATCGCAGCAATTGAGAACACTCTTCGTATCCCGTGATCTTTGAAGACCGACACGACTCCAGCAGTGAGAGCCATTGCACCCAAAAGTAATCCGGAAAGTTGTGCGTTCGTTTGGAAGACTTCGCTGCCTTCTCGTGCGAGCGGAAGCAACGTGACCGCTGCGAGCATCGCGAATGGCAGCGAGCCAAGCGCCAATACTCGGAGTTCCCGTTCCTCGCGATCCGATTTTTCGGAATAGCCCAGTTCGTATGCACCTTCCTCGCGACTGTCTGTTATTGTCCACAGCTTGTGGAGTCCCGCCACGGTGAAAACGTGGTGGACTTCGTCTCGGTCCGTGATGACCGACATGCGACGCATTTTCGGTGGAAGCGATTTCCATAATCGGACGAGCACTGCGATTAGTCCGCTGTTAATCCGCTCGAGTCTCGTAAGATCAACCATGACTCGCGCGACGCTCAGTTCGGCAACCTTGGCGATGATTTCGCTGGTGGATTCTTGAAGTTCGCCCCAATTGATATCGGAATACTGACGATCTAACTCAATCACGCAATAGCCGCGGATCTTTTCGAGAGAATATGGCTTTTGATCCTGAGCTGGTTCAGGATTTTCTTCGGCTGCTTTGTCCATGTGCCGTCCTCTGCAGACAGATTCTAAGTCGCGAAAGCATGTCGCTATGGCGGCCAAATATATAGGATTCAAATGAAGGAATCATCAACACTCCTTTCGGAGCGTTCAAAGCACCACATAGAACGCATCGGTTGTGCGGATTTGGCTGTCCGCGAGTTCAAGTATTCGCTTGGTAAGGAGCTGCTGATCAACGAATACGAACTTCAAGTCACCTATCGCGACATAGAAGGCAGCTCGATTGAGTACGTCGTATCGCCGCCGTTGTCGATTGATGTGAAGTGACTTGCTTCTCACGCTTCATCCAGCGTCCACTCTTTTCCCCACTGGTCCGTGATTGTGTCGGTACGCAGCGAGTCGAATGTGTACGTGAATTCGTCGCTGGTGTGAGTTACCACGGTAAGTTTGAAATTGCCGTCCTTGGTCATTTCGATTCTGTGGTCCGTGACGATGTACGCAATGTCGCTGCCGGGAACGATCGTGCCATCGTCTTCAGTGATGCTGAGATAGTACGATGAAAACAGTCCGTCGGAAGGCCGAGTGAACACGACGGGCAGATTTGATATTCGACACTCTGAAAACGGCTTTTCAAAACGATTTGCCTGAAATGCATAGACAAGATCCGACGAATTGAACAATTCATCGCCATTCCAGTCGCCTTCTTCGACGGTTGCCGACTGACCCGTTTCGTACTTGGCGCTCTGAAACACGTCGACCAAGTCACCCGAATCAAACACTCCATCGAAATTGGAATCGCCAGCCACAACACACAGATCGACTGTCATTAACCGACGATCTTCAAGGCTTCCGAATCCAGATCCAATTTTGCGTCGTGTCATGCTGTTTCCTCTGTGAATTCGTTGATGCTGGGCGTCAAGTTACAGATGCCTGGTTGTCGTGTTCTCTATTGTAATCCGACATTCAATTGTGTAACGAAAGTTCGTGTCATTTGTATTCCGTCAGTACATTTCGTTCTGATACTGGCCACCACGCACCAATTTGTTTTGCCAAATCGGCGACAATCGCTGGATGTTGCCCCGCCAAGTTGACTTGCTCATGAGGATCTGCGAGCAAATCAAAGAGCTGTGGACGCGGTTCTTCGCGAAGATGAACGGCCTTGTATCGATTGACCTTTCCGTCGTACGTGAGCAGCAGCTTCCACTTGCCGGAAATCACCCAGCGATAGAGCAGCGACGCTTGTGGATTATCCACATCGGCGACATCGTGCGCAAAACTCTCGCCGAAGACGTAGGCTCGATCTAGCGGCTTATTTTCCATGACGACTGGAAGCAGATCGATGCCTGGCAGGTTTTCGGGAATTCGTGCTCCAGCCGCATTCAATATCGTCGGCGCGATGTCGATACTGCTGACGATCTCGGCACGTTCCGCTGGCTCAATCTTGTCCGGCCAACAGATCATGATCGGAGTTCGCGTGCCGCCTTCATACGGTGACTGCTTTGACCGAGGCGCGAACGAAGTTTTCCAACCGTCCGGAACTTTCGTGTCAGGAGTCCGCTGGATCCAGCCGTTGTCGGTGACGTAAATGATAATCGTGTTGTCCGCCACGTCGGCCTCATCGAGATGGTCGACAAGTTGTCCGCAGGTCTCATCGAACCACTCGCACATCGCGTAGTATTTGGCAAGTGACTCGTGGCGACCTGGCTTGGTGTATTCTTCCAGGAGTCGTTCGGGCGGATTGTGCGGCGAGTGTGGCAGAAACGGTGCGTACCACACGAAAAACGGCTTGCCATCGCGTTTCGCCTCGTCGATGAAATTCAGGACCGCCTCCATGCCCTTGCGGCCAATTTCCAATCCATCGTCGCCGTGACGACCGCCTTGTTGAGGGAAGCCTCTTGTCATGCCATGCGTAAAACCGCCACGGCTGAAATTCCCTTCCCACCATTTTCCACTTTGATGGCTCACGTATCCTCGTTCGGACAACAATTCTGGAACTGTGTCGAGCTGATCGATTTTCGCAATCAACGCGGCTCGACGACGAGCGTACTCTTCAGGCGTAATCGACGGATCAGGAGACGGATCGTTTCCGGTGATCCCATGCTGATGTGCGTACAGCCCCGTCACAAGTGTCGCCAGCGAAGGCCGACAAAGAGCCGTCGGGACGTAGCCTCGCGAAAAGCGAGCACTACGTGACGCGAGTTTGTCCAGATTTGGAGTCCGTATCGCGTCATGACCCATGAAACCATAGTCGGTCCACGTTTGATCGTCGCTGATGATGAGTACGACGTTTGGCTTCTCATTCGCGCGGGCCACGATTGTCAACGCTGCAAACATGGCGGCCAGCAGAGAAACCAGTAAGCGTTTGAAAACGGTCTCGATTAGCATTGGGTTTTCTTTAGCAGTTGGGTTTTCGATTGGGCGAACTGTAATGCTACTTTGTGTCTACACACATTACTTCACCCTCCCTCAGGCTGGCCCTGCAAAATGTTCGAATC